>DATAPS010000581.1:0-6416 GCA_036265085.1 Acetobacteraceae bacterium
GCGGAGGTGGCTGGGACTGCCGATGATGAGGCGCTTGGCCTCGTCCTTCGGGTCGCGCTGGGGATACGGGTAGGCCTCGTATTGCGCCGCAAGATGCGTGTCGGTTGCGTCCGTCATCGCCTCGGGCATAGACCAGCCGGATGCGGCAAGCCACCACGCGTGGCCAACGATGACCGCTGTTTGAAAAACCGGGAGGACCAGCCATGCACCGCCGCACGCTGCTGAAGAGCACCGCAGCATCCCTGATCGCGGCACCCGCGGTCGCTCAGCCCGCGAAGACCGCGACTCTGCGATACGTGCCGCAGGCGAATCTGACGCTGCTCGACCCGGTGTTCACCACGGCGACGGTGACGACCGATCACGCCTATTACGTCTTCGACACGCTCTATTCCTGCGGACCGGACGGCAAGCCGCAGCCGCAGATGGCCGCGGGCGACGAGATTTCCGCCGATGGGCGCGTGTGGAAGATCCGGTTGCGCGACGGATTGAAATTCCACGACGGCACCCCCGTGCTCTCGCGAGACTGCGCGGCAAGCGTCGAGCGGTGGACGAAGCGCGAGCCGTTCGGCCAGACGATGGCGAAATACATCGACAGCTACGTCACCGACGACGACCGCGTAATCGAGATCCGGCTGAAGCGTCCGTTCCCACTGTTGTCGACGGCGATCGGCAAGCCGGACGCGTCGCTGCCCTTCATCATGCCAGAGCGGCTGGCGCGCACCGACCCGTTCAAGGCGGTGACGGAGATGGTCGGCTCCGGCCCGTATCGCTTCGTCGCGAACGAATACGTGTCGGGCAGCCAGGTGGTCTACGAGAAATTCGATGGCTACGTGCCGCGGAAGGAGCCGCCGGTGTGGGGCACCGGCGGCAAGGTGGCTCACTTCCCTCGCGTCGAGTGGAAGATCATCACGGATCCGGCGACAACTGCCGCGGCATTGCAGAACGGCGAGATCGAGTGGTGGGAGGCGCCGATCGCGGACCTGCTGCCGGCACTCGGCCGCGACCCGAACATCGCGCTGCAGGTGGACAATCCACAGGGTCGCGTGTCGATCATGCGGCTCAATTGCCTGCAGCCGCCGTTCAACGACGTGCGCCTCCGCCGCGTCGTGCTGATGGCGGTCAATCAGGATGATTACATGCGCGCCACCTTCGGCGACGATCAATCGCTATGGCGCACCTGCCGCTCCGAGTTCCCCTGCGGCACCCCATACGAAACGGACGACGACGGCACCTGGATGAGGGCCGATCCCGCGGCGGCGGCGAAGGCGCTGAAGCAGGCCGGCTACGACGGCCAGAAGGTGGTCGTCATCAACCCGACCGACTTCCCGCAGATCCATCCGCTCGGGCTGGTGACCGCGGACACGTTGAAGAAGGTCGGGTTCAACGTTGATCTCGTCGAGACCGACTGGGGTACCGTCGTGCAGCGCCGCGCCAGCCGAGAGCCGGTGGAGAAGGGCGGCTGGAGCATCTTCCACACGTTCGGCCCGTCCTCCGCCTACATCAACCCGGCGACCTCGGCGATCGTGCGCGGACAGGGCAAGGACGGCTGGTTCGGCTGGTGGGACAGTCCGAAGGCCGAACAGCTCGTGCAGGACTGGCTGGATGCGCCCGATGACGCGGGGCAGCGGCGCGCGGCGACCGAGTTGGCGCGGCTGGCGATGAGCGATGTCGCGACAGTGCCGGTCGGGATGTGGTTCGGGAAGACGGCGTATCGGAAGTCGATCACGGGGGTGCTGCAGGGGGCGGCGCCGTATCCATGGAACGTGCGGGCGGTGTGAGGGACGGTTCGCGCCGTTGTGCTCTCGTCCGCCGCATGCCATCCCACCGGCATCGTGTCCGGAGTACGCATTCGTCATGACGACAGCCAACGGCCGCACCGCCGCCTCTCCCATCCACGAGCTCTTCCTCGAGCGGTGGTCGCCCCGCGCCTTCACCGGCGAGGCGATCCCGCAGCAAGAGTTGATGACGATCCTCGAAGCTGGCCGCTGGGCGCCGTCGTCCTACAACTCGCAGCCCTGGCGCTTCCTCTGGGCCCGGCGCGATACGCCGCACTGGCAGAAATTTCTCGGGCTGCTGAACGAGTTCAACCAGTCCTGGGCGAAGAACGCGGCGGCGCTGATCATCGTCGTCTCGAACTCGGTGATGCGTCCGCCCGGACGCGATCAGGATATCCCGTCGCACACGCACAGCTTCGACGCCGGCGCAGCTTGGGGAAATCTCGCGCTCCAGACGACGCTGAGCGGCTGGTTCGCGCACGGGATGGTCGGGTTCGATGTCGACCGCGCGTTTGCCGAGCTGAACGTGCCGATGGGCTGTCGCGTCGAGGCGGCGATCGCGATTGGGCGCCGCGGCGACAAGTCGATCCTCCCGGAGGCGCTGCAGGCGCGCGAAGTGCCGAGCGACCGAAAGCCGCTGAGCGAGACCGCGCTCGAAGGCGGGTTCTCCGGCTGACGCGGGGCCGCGCGGCGGTGGCGGGCGGCTTTCCGGCGCGCCTCGGTCCGCGCGGCTATTTCGGAATCGGCGTGGAGGGCGTTTCGAAGTCGGCGAACGTCGGCGCGCTGCTGCGCACCGCCCACGCCTTCGGCGCTGCATTCTGCTTCACGATTGCACCGGGGTTCGATGCGCGGGCGGCGCGCGCGGCGGATACGTCGGATACGGCGGGGCATGTGCCGCTCTGGCGCTTTCCGGACGTGGCCGGTCTCGCCTTGCCGCAAGGCTGCGTGCTGGTGGGCGTCGAGCTGACGGAGGACGCAATCGACCTGCCGTCGTTCCGTCACCCACTCAATGCCGCCTATTTGCTTGGGCCGGAGCGGGCGAGCCTGTCGCCGGAGCTGCGGGCCCGCTGCCGCCACGTCGTGCAGATCCCGACGCGGTTCGCGCTCAACCTAGCCGTCGCCGGGGCGCTGGTGCTCTACGACCGGCTGCTGCAACACGGGCGCTTCGCGGAACGACCGGTGGCGAGCGGCGGCGCGGCGGCCGCGCCGGAGGTCGCGAGGTCGCATGGCGCGCCGGTATTCCGGCGGACGATGCCCGGTTGGCTGGGACCGAAGGGGATGCGCGAGGAGGACGAATAAATGCGGAACAGGAACGGCCGCGGGGTGCGCAGTGCGCGCGTGCGCGCGCAGCGCCGGCCGGGGCGGAGGCCGCGACCCCGCGCGGTTGACAGGGGCGCGCTTGACAGGGGGGTGGGGCGCGGCTTGTTTGCCGCGCCTCTCTCCCGGCAAGCCTCCGAGGATCCGTTGCGATGCACGCCTACCGCACCCAGACCTGCGGCGCGCTCCGCGCTGCCGACGCGGGCAAGCCCGCGCGACTCTCTGGATGGGTGCACAGCAAGCGCGATCACGGCGGCCTGCTGTTCGTCGATCTGCGCGACAATTATGGCATGACGCAATGCGTATTCGCCGCCAACACCCCCGCATTCGCCGAGATGGACGGCGTCCGCGCGGAGAGCGTGGTGACCGTGACCGGAACGGTCGTCGCGCGTGACGCTGCGACCGTCAATCCGCGCTTGCCCACCGGCGAGGTGGAGCTGCGGGCGGAGGCGGTCGAGGTGCAGTCGGCAGCGGACGTGCTACCGATCCAGGTCGCCGGCGACGAGAAATTCCCCGAGGATTTGCGGCTGCGCTACCGCTTCATCGATCTGCGCCGCGAGCGCCAGCATCGCGTGATCGCGCTCCGCTCTGCGGTGATCGCGAGCATCCGGCGCCGCATGATCGAAGCGGGATTTACCGAGTTCCAGACGCCGATCCTGACCGCGAGCTCGCCGGAGGGCGCGCGCGACTTCCTGGTTCCGGCGCGATTGTTCCCCGGGAAATTCTATGCGCTGCCGCAGGCGCCGCAGCAGTTCAAGCAGCTCATCATGGTCGCGGGCTTCGACCGCTACTTCCAGATCGCGCCCTGCTTCCGCGACGAAGCGAGCCGGGCCGGGCGGACGCTCGAATTCTATCAGCTCGACTTCGAGATGAGCTTCGTCACCCAGGAGGACGTGTTCGCGACTATCGAGCCAGTCCTTGCCGGTGTGTTCGAGGAATTCTCCGGCGGCCGCACAGTGACCAAGCCGCCATTCCCGCGCATCGCGTACGACGCGGCGATGCTGGAATACGGGACGGACAAGCCGGATCTGCGGATCCCGATGAAGATCGTCGATGCCACCTCTCATTTTGCCGGATCGGGCTTCGGCCTGTTCGCGCGCATCGCGGCCTCGGGCGGCGTCGTGCGCGCGATCCCCGCGCCGGGGACTGCGGCGAACCCGCGCAGCTTCTTCGACAAGCTCAACGAGTGGGCGCGCGAGCAGGGCGCGGGCGGCCTCGGCTACATCCAGTTCGACGCGGACGGGCCGAAGGGACCGATTGCGCGCAATCTCGAAGCGGATCGCGCCGAAGCGATTCGTGTCGCTTGCGGCGTGGGCGCGGGAGACAGCGTGTTCTTCGCGGCGGGGGAGCCGGACGGGGCGCCGAAATTCGCGGGCGCGGTGCGGCTGAAGCTCGGCGAGGATCTCGGGCTCGTGGCGCCCGGCGAATTCCGGTTCTGCTGGATCACCGATTTTCCGATGTACGAACGGAACGAGGAAACCGGTCAGATCGACTTCAGCCATAACCCGTTCAGCATGCCGCAGGGCGGGCTGGAAGCGCTGAACACCAGGGATCCGCTCGAGATCAAGGCGTTCCAGTACGACATCGTCTGCAACGGGGTGGAGCTGTCCTCGGGCGCGATCCGCAATCACCGCCCGGACATCATGCTGCGGGCCTTCGAGATCGCCGGCTATCCAGCGTCCGAGGTGGAGGCGCGGTTCGGCGGCATGCTGAACGCCTTCCGCTACGGCGCGCCACCGCACGGCGGCTCCGCGCCGGGGATCGACCGCATCGTCATGCTCCTTGCCGAGGAGCCAAATCTCCGCGAAGTGATCCTGTTCCCGCTCAACCAACAGGGGGAGGATCTGATGATGGGCGCACCTGCGGAGGTGCCGCCGGAGCGGCTGAAGGAGTTGGGGCTCCGCATCGACCCGACGGTTCTCGAGAAGCGCTGACTCGTTCGCGCCGGGAACCCTGGGGGAGTGCCGATGGTTGAGAGGGCGCCCTCAACAACCATCGAGGTACTGAGATGGCCGATCTGAAAAATCGTCGCGTGGCCGTGCTTGCGACCGACGGGGTCGAGCAGGTCGAGCTGACGGAGCCTGTCAAGGCCCTGAAGGAAGCGGGCGCGCAGGTGACGGTCGTATCCCTGGAGAAGCGCAAGATCCAGGCAATGAACCATGACGAAAAGGGCGACCAGCTTCCGGTGGATGCGGCGCTGCAGGAAGTAAAGCCCGACCAGTTCGACGCCCTGCTCCTACCCGGCGGCGTCGCCAATCCGGACAAGCTCCGCGCCGTGTCCGCGGCGGTTGATTTCGTCCGTGCGTTCTTTTCCGCCGATAAGCCGGTTGCCTCGATCTGCCATGGGCCGTGGATGCTGATTGAAGCAGGCGCGGTGAGGGGCAAGCGGGTGACATCGTGGCCGTCGCTCAAAACGGACCTCAAGAACGCCGGCGCGAATTGGGTGGACGAGACGGTCGTGCGGGATGGGAAGCTGGTGACCTCGCGCAAGCCGGACGACATTCCGGCGTTCAACAAGGAAGTGCTCCAGCTATTCGCCGCCTGAATGTCAGCCGGTGGGATCGAAGGCATGGGGGACCGCTTCATGCATTCGATGCGCGGCGCAGCATGTTGGCTGAGGGGCGGCGGAAGACTGTGCCGCAGCATGCGTCGGGTGTAGGTTCTCTTGCGCCCGCGCGAGTACGTTCCGGACGGATACAGCGGACCACGGCACGCCTCGCGGCGACCTCGCCCCGAGGTCGTTGAGTGCCTTTGCGATGGCGGCGAGACCCGCCATGTCCTCGCGCCGCTTGGCTTCAGTGATAAGTGCAGCTGCGGAAAGGGCGGCGGAGGCCGCGAGGCGCCGGCTCTCCGCCTCAGCCGCGTGCCCGAACCGGCGCTCGATTTCGCCGTCGCCACGATGTCCGAATTGCCTGGCGTGGCGAGCCTCAGCGGCTTCCCGCGCTGCCAGCGTCCTGGCGCCAAGTCGCAAGCGCCTGAGCGCGGACTTCACGTTCGCAGGATCGCAGAACTCGACGGCAATTCCGGATGCGGTCACCCCCCGGGTGAATGCCCGATTGTGGGCAAGTCGGTCCGCTCTGGCGACCAGTAACGTTGCCTTCTCGGCCCGGCATAGGTCGAGCGCCGCCTGCAGCATCGGGCGGACGCGACGTCTCCCGTCCTCGGCCTCGACCATGATCGGCAACAGCAGCCGGTCGCCGGAGCGGAGATAGGTCCGGATCGCCGCTTCCTGGGCCTCCAAGCCGAGGCCGCTACTCGGCTTGCCGCCCGTCGAAATACGCGCGTAGCCGACGTAAACGACCGGGCCGCTTCCCTCGCAACCCG
>DATAPS010000582.1:0-5962 GCA_036265085.1 Acetobacteraceae bacterium
GTCGACAGCAACGAGGGCGTACGGAAATTGCCGCTGGTTGTGATGCAGACGTTCTCGCGCAGATAGTCGCCGATCTCGCGCTGGCACGGGATGCCGCGCGGCGCCTTGCGCACGATGTGGTCGACCCGCCAGATATTGAACGGGAGGCCCTCGCCGAGATGACCGAGGATCATCTGCAGGCCGGGATTGCGGTCGAACAGCCCCGAGGACATGAGGCGCAGCGCGTGGATGCTGGTCTCGACCGCGAAGGCCCAGGTCGCCGCGGTCAACCAGGGAAAGCCATCATAGATCGGTTCCCGGCTCGGCAGCGGATCGCGGGGATGCAGGTAGAACGGCTTGCCGAGCGCGGCGGCGCTTTGCCAGAAATCGGCGAATTGCGGCGCGTCGTAGTAGACGACGTTCTCGGCGCGACCGACCTGCGAGAAGCCGTTGACCATGAAGCCGTGAAAGCCGAAATCCTTGACGCAGCGCGCGAGCTCACGCGCCGCCGCGTCGGGATCTTGCATCGGCAGCGCCGCGAAGCCGCCAAGGCGGGCGGGATGCCGGGCGACATGCTCGGCCAGCACGTCGTTGGCGCGCTTCGCCGTGTCGATCGCCGCTTTCGCGTCGGGGATGCCCTGAATGCCGGGCGAATTGAGCGACAGGATCGAAAAGGCGGTGCCGCCTTCCTCCATCCGCTCCAGGCGCTGTTGCTCGATGTCGAGCAAGTTCGCCCTGAGCTTCTCCCAGATCACCGGCTGGGCGTAGATCTTCGACTGATCGATCGTGAGGTCGATCGCGAAATGGTCCTCGAGCGCGATCTTGTTCTTCATCGGTCCGGCTCCAGTGCAAGGCTAGATCGAAGCCCGGCGTTCGCTCGGCTGAACCCTCGCGCGGGTGATGGTTGGCGGCGGCCGCTCCCGGCGGCCTCGCGGTCAGCGGCCATGGCCGATCGCCGTGGCGGCGAGGGCCGGAGGGTCGTCGGGCGGCCTGTCCCCGCGCCAAACCACATGCATGTCCGGCCGCAGCAGCAGCAGGTCGCGCTCATAGACGGCGCGCGCCGCGTCGCTCGTAACGTCGAGGATCGCGAGCGGCGCGCCCAGGGCGCGGAACGCAGCCTCGAGCGCGTCGGTGCCACCGCGACCATTGAGGCGGAGCAACGTATATACTGTCGTCGGGATGTGGTCCTGGATCGGCGTCCCGTCGGCGAGCCAGACGTGAGGCAGGCGCGCACCCGGCCAGGTCGTCGGCCGATAGTCGCGGAACAGATGTTCGGGGCCGCCGGGCAGGTTGTCGATGATCGGCGAGTCGACATAGCGGTAGCCGAGTTCTGCCCCGTTCATCTCGTTGACCTTGCGTTGCTCGCGGTCGGCCGAGGCGGCCAGTCGCTCGCGCGCGGCCGCGCCGGCGGGCGTGTCGTCGCCAATCTCCGGGCGGAACGCCCGGCGCCAAGTCTGGTAACCCTCAGAGGCATAGCGCGAGGCGCCGATATTGCGTTCGCCGATCTGGCGGCGCTCGATCTCATAGGAGCGGATGAGCCCAGGGCCACCCCATCCGGCGAGCGTCGCCGCAAGCTTCCACGACAGGTCGACGGCGTCGCCCACGCCCGTGTTCATGCCGAGGCCGCCGGCCGGGATGACGAGATGGACTGCATCGCCGGCGAGAAAGACCCGGCCCGCGCCGTAGTTGTCGGCGAGCAGCAGGTTCTGGCGCCACTCGCCGCAATAGACCAGCTCATAGCGCACCGGCACGCCGACGGTCTCCTCGAACTGCCGCCGCATCTCCCAATCCGTCTCGACGGCGGCATGGAGCGTCCAGTAGCGCTTCGAATCCTGCATGATGAGGAAGGTCGCGTGTTCGTCGGCGACCAGATAGTGCCGCCCGCGGCCGGGCCCGTCGCCGAGCGGCAGGCGATCGTAGAGCTCGTCGCACCGGTAGAGACCCTGCCGGAACCGCGCGATGTCGCCCTCGCCGCGCAGGCGGATGCCCAGCTGCTTGCGCACACCGCTGCCGCCACCGTCGCAGCCGACCAGATAGGCGCTGCGGACGCGCGCCGCGGTGCCATCCGGTTGGCGGACCGTCGCGACGACGGCCGCCTCCTCCTCGGCAAACTCCAGGAACTCGGTGCCGTAGCGCACGCTCACGGCGGGAAGCTGCTCGGCAGCCGCCTTCAGCAGCGGCTCCAGGGTGTATTGCGAGATGAGCTGATAGGGCTCGAGCGGCAGCGAGCCGTCGTTGACCTCCCCGATTTTTCGGCGCGTTTCCTCGATCGACGGGTATTTCAGCTGCAGGAGCGGCGGTCGGGTCATGGACAGGATGATGAAGACGTCCATGGGCACATCGGCCGAGAGGCCGGCCGCCCGGATCTCGTCGGCGAGCCCCATCCGGCGATAGAGCTCCATGGTGCGCGCATTGCAGCGCTCCATCTTCGGCAGGAACTGCGGCTCGGACTTCTGTTCGACGAGAACGCAGCGGATGCCGCGCCGACCGAGGTCGACCGCAAGCGTGAGCCCGACCGGGCCGCCCCCGACGATGACAACTTGCGTCTCCTCCATGCCCCGCCCCTTCAGCCGTGCCGGACCGGTCTGCGCCTGGCAGTGCTCGGCGGTGCCGTCCCTTTGGGCCGCCGATGCCGTGCGGTTGCGATCCCCTGTGCCGTCGCCGCGACGGCCCATCCTGCTTCTGCTCGCCCTGGACTAGTTAGCTGCCAACGAGGATCCGACGCCTCGCGCGGTGCTGCGCGTGCGGGCGCGCAGCGCATCGAGGCTGAATTTTCCGGCGCCGAATGCCGCCACCTGAAGCAGGCCGCCCGCCATGACGACGTTCTTGAGGAAGTGAAAGAGCTGGTTCTGATCTGCGAAGTTGGCGTGGAACACCAAGGCCGTCAGGATCGTGAAGGCGGCAAGCCCGGCGGCGACAAGGCGGGTTTGCCAACCCAAGAGGAGCAGCAGACCACCGCCCAGCTCGATCGCGATCGCGACCGCGTAGCCGACCGGTGGGAGCGGCAGGCTGACAGACGCGATATAGGCCAGATAGGCGGTGGGCGCGGCGATCTTTCCGATGCCGGTGATCAGGAACGGCACGCCCATGAGCGAACGCGCAATGATCGCGATGCGATCCGGATCTTTGAACATGAAGCTCCATCCCCCTAGGTGCCGGAACCGATCGTGCCGTCGCCGATCCAGCTCATCGGCGTGTCATCGGCGTGCGCGTGGCCTTTCGCTCTGTCGGCACTTTGATGTGCTCCGCGACGTCGCGCGCGTCGTCGTCGCGTCTGTGTCTGTTGCGCTGGACCGTACGAGTGTGGGCAACGATCGGAAATAGCCACTTGCGAAACCGATGGTTTCGAATCTACGCCTACTGCCGCAGGCGCCATCGTGCACCGGCGACTGGTACGAAGCTCGAAACGCTCTGTTTCGATCGTTTCCCTTTATGCGCTGTAGTCGGCTTGATACCTCAATCGCCAGGTCCCCGCGCGCCCGGAACGCTGCTGTGCGGCTGAGCAACACGCGAGCAGCAAGCAACCTGATGGTGGCGCGGAGGCCGCAATCTCCAGGAGGCCGCGCGCGCGATGACCTACACGATCGACGTCCACCATCACATCCTGCCGGATTTCTTCTGGCGCGAGACCAACGACCCGCAAGCGCCCGTGGGCGGTATCGCACCGCCCGCTTGGGACAAGGACAGCGCGCTCGCTTTCATGGACGATGCCGGCATCGATGTCGCCGTCACGTCGATCAGCACGCCGGGCGTCCATGTCGGAGACGATGCGCGGGCGCGGACGCTGGCGCGGCGCTGCAACGAGCTTGCATCCGGAATGATCCAAGACCGGCCAGACCGCTTCGGCGGCTTTGCCGCATTGCCGCTGCCGGACGTTGACGGCGCGCTCTACGAGCTGTCCTACGCGCTCGATGTCCTCAAGCTCGATGGTGTCGTGCTCTTTTCCAGTGCGCGCGGCATCTATCTCGGGGACCAGCGCTACGAGCCGCTCTTCCAGGAACTCGAGCGTCGGCGCGCCGTCGTGTTCATACACCCGACGTCGTCGCCGGACCCGAGCGCGCATCGCCTCGGGTTGCCGGATTCCCTGATCGACTTCACGGCCGACACCACGCGCGCTGTCGCGCAGATGCACTATTCCAACCGCTTCGCCCGCACGCCGAACGTAAAGTACATCCTCGCCCATGCCGGCGGCACGATCCCGTACCTTGCCGGCCGATTCGCCATTGTCGACGAGATGAACGTCATCGCGGGTGGCGAGAACCGCGGCAGCGCGGCCGACACGTTCCGCCGCCTGTATTGGGACACGGCACTGGCGTGGAGCGATCCGGTCTTACGAATGCTACGCGCGACCGCCGGGATGAACCGCGTGCTCTTCGGCTCGGACTTCCCCTATCTGCGGCGAGATCTGGCGGTCGGCTGCGCGGGCAAGCTTGCGCGGACCAGTGAGCTGACAGACGCGGAACGCCAGTTGGTCATGAGCGGGAATGCCGCTCAGCTCTTCCCCCGCTTCATGGCCCATCACCCAGCCTGAATCCCGCGGGGCTTTCGTCAGGCTCGTGCCCGCCGTTCCGGCGCCTCACCGCTCGGATTCTCAGCGGCGGGACAACTTCCGAGCCAGGAACTCGCCGAGGATCTCCACCCGCTTGGGGCGCGGTCTGAGAGTCGGCGTCGCCCAGTAGACGCCGCCGGACGCAAGAGACCAGTCGGGCATCAGCCGCTCGAGCTGGCCGGCGCCGAGCGCGTCGCGCAGGATGAACTCCGGCAGGACGCCGAGGCCGGTTCCGGCAATCAGCGCCGGCAGCATCGCGTCGCCGTTGTTCGCACGCAGCGGGCCTGACGGTCGGAGCGACACGGATTTCCCGTTCTTGTGCTTGAAGCGCCAAGTATCGGGCGCTGCCTCTATGTAGGCGTAGATGAGGCAACGGTGCCCGGCGAGGTCCTGCGGACGTTCCGGCCGGCCATTCGCGCGCAGATACGCGGGCGCGCCGACCAGATAGCGCGGCATCTCGCAGAGCCGCCGCGCGACCAGCGAGGCGCCCGGCGACTCGGCGATGCGGATCGCCGCGTCAAAGTGCTCGCCGATGATGTCGGTGCGCGCGTCGCTCAGGTGCAGGTCGATCGATATCTCGGGATACGTGGCGAGAAACTCCGGGATCAGCGGCGCGACATCCTGCACGCCGAAGGAGATCGGTGCCGCAAGCCGCACAAGTCCGCGCGGCGTTGTCGCTTGGGCCAAGGCGCCACTTTCCGCGGCTTCACCCTCGGCCAGAATGTGCGCGGCGCGGCCAGCGAGCTCCCGTCCAGCATCGGTCAGCACGAGCCGCCGCGATGTGCGGTTGAATAATCGCGTGCGCAGCCGCGCCTCGACCCTGCTGATGGCCTTCGAAACGGTGGCCTTGGATAGCCGCAGATCCGTTGCCGCGGTGGTGAATGAGCGAACTTCCACCACCTTCGCAAAAATCGCCAAGCCCTCGAGATCCGGCAGCCTCGACATCGCAGCAGCTTCCGAAACGATGAGTTTCGATAGTTTCTACTTAAACGAGTTCGGTTGTCCATACGATCTCGGCAGAGACGGACCGCGACTTCCGCATCGTCGGCGTGTGAGACGTCCGTCGCCGAACAAGATCCATGCTGCGCCGAGCCAGGCAAACGAGGGCCTGCTCTTCGATGGCATGACCATCATGTCTGGCGGCTTCGGCCTGAGCGGGAATCCCGAAAGCCTGATCCCCGAGGTACGGGCGGGTCCGGCGTCTGTGATCTCACCATCATTTCCAACAATGCAGGCGCTGACGGCTCTGGCTTGTGGATGCTGCTCGGGAGCCGGCAATCGCAACGGCGGAGCCTCACGGCTGTCATCGTTTGACACGAGACGCAGCTCGGGCAACCGCGCCAGGTCAGACGCAGCGCCCAAGATGTCTCACACGCGGCCGACCTCGTCGACGCGGCAATGTCGTCGGATAGCCACATATCCATAGGCTGGCGG
>DATAPS010000583.1:0-4899 GCA_036265085.1 Acetobacteraceae bacterium
CTACCCGACGCTGGAGAACCGGCACTCCGGCTGGGACGACAAGCGGATCGACGCGCTGTTCGAGCAGAGCCAGCAAGAGCTCGACCCGGAGCAGCGCGCGGCCGAATACAAGGAGATCCAGGAGCGCTACGCCGCCGCCGCGCCGATCATCTTCGGCTACGAGGTTCCCTATCCCGTCGCGATGGCGAAGAAGGTGCACGACTTCGTGCAGATCCCGCTCGGCAACAACATCTTCGTCGGCACCTATCTCGAACCGTGACGGCCGATGCACCTGCTGCACATTCTCGGCCGCCGCGTCCTGCAGATCCTCGCGACGGTCGTGCTCGTGGCGGTGCTGATGTTCGCGCTGATGCACATGCTCCCCGGCGACCCCGCGCAGGTGATGCTGGGCGATCGCGGCAGCGACGCGGCGATCGCGCAACTCCATCGCGAGCTCGGGCTCGACCGCCCGATGCCCGTGCAGTTCTGGGAGTTTCTCAAGCGCATCGTGACGTTCAATCTCGGCGAGTCCGTCACGATGCGCGTGCCGGTGGTGCGGCTCGTCGCGGAGCGGCTGCCGAACACCCTGATGCTGACCGCGATGGCGGCGACGCTCGCTCTGCTCATCGCGGTACCGCTCGCCTTCGTCGCGGCACTTCGGCCGGGGAGCAAGGCGGACGGCGCGATCCGCGCGTTCTCGCAAGTCAGCCTGTCGATGCCGGTGTTCTACATCGGCCTCGTCCTGCTCATCACGCTCGCCGCGGGCCTTCGCTGGTTTCCCGTCGGCGGGATCGGCGCCGGGTTTTTCCAGGACCTGTATTACCTGTTCCTGCCCGCGCTCACGCTGGCGCTCTCGTTCAGCGCCATCCTGTTGCGCAATCTGCGCGGCTCGCTGATCGAGGTGCTGCAAGCGGAGTTCGTGAATTTCGCGACCGCGAAGGGCCTGCGTCGGCGCGTGGTGCTCGGCCGCCACGTCCTGCGCAACGCGTCGATCTCGACGGTGACGCTGTTCGGCCTGCACATGGGCTCTCTGGTCGGCGGCGCCGTGATCACCGAGACCGTGTTCGGCATCCCCGGCATCGGGCGTCTGATGGTCGATAGCATCTTCTCGCGCGACTACGCGGTCGTGCAGGGCCTGACGATGGTGCTCGCCATCATGGTCTCCGTCGTCTTCCTCGCCGTGGACGCGCTGCAGGCGCTGCTCGATCCGCGGATCGCGACGTGAGCGAGGCCGTCGCTCCCGCGATTCCGCGAGCCGATGCGCGGGAGCCGATCGCCGCCACTGCGCAGCGCCGTGCGCGGCCGGGCCGTGGCATGATCGCGGGCGCCATCATCATCCTCGTCCTGATCGCCTGCGCGGTGTTTCCCGACGCGGCCGCGCCCTACCAGCCCAACGCCTTCGACTATCGCGCGCTGCTCAAGCCGCCGAGCCTGGCGCATCCGTTCGGCACCGACAATTTCGGCCGCGACGTGCTCTCGCGCACGATCTGGGCGACGCAGATCGATCTGCAGATCGCGATCTTCGGCACGCTGTTTCCCGCGATCTTCGGCACCTTCGCCGGCGCGTTGATCGGCTACGCCGGCGGCATCGTCGACACGCTGTTCCGCCGCCTCGTCGATCTGTTCATCACCATCCCGTTCCTCGTGCTGGTGATCGCGATCGTCGCCGTGCTCGGCCCCGGCCTGCTGAACATGTACATCGCCGTGTCCGCGATAAACTGGATCTTCTACGCCCGTCTGATGCGCGCCGAGGTGATCGCCCAGAAGCGCCGCGATTACTCCGACGCCGGTCGCGTCATGGGCTACGGCGCCGCGCGGATCATCTTCCGCCACCTCCTGCCGAACGCGATAACGCCCTCGATCATCTACTGGATGACCGACATGGCGCTGGTCATCCTGCTCGGATCGAGCCTCGGCTATCTCGGTCTGGGCGCGCAGCCGCCGACATCGGAGTGGGGCGTGCTGATCGCGGACGGCAAAAACTTCATGACGACCGCGTGGTGGATGTCGATCTTCCCCGGCATGGCCATCGTGCTGGCCGGCATCGGCTTCAGCCTGCTCGGCGATGGTGTCGCAATCTGGCTCGGGCGGCGCAAATGACCGCGCTGCTTTCAGTCCGCAATCTGTCCGTGCGTCTCGGTCCCGTCATGGCCGTGCAGGACGTGAGCTTCGACGTGGAGCCAGGCGAGGTGCTCGGGCTCGTCGGCGAATCCGGTTCCGGCAAGAGCATGACGCTGCGCGCGATTCTCCGGTTGCTGCCGCAAGCGGCGGACGTGGAGGGCGCGATGCTCTGGCGGGGTCGCGACCTTGCCGCGCTCCCCGAGCCCGAGCTGCGCCAGCTCCGCGGCGGTGAGATCGCGATCGTCTTCCAGGAGCCGATGACCGCGCTCGACCCGGTGCTGACCGTCGGGCTGCAGATCACCGAAAGCCTCGCCGAACATCTCGGCCTGCGCGGCCGCGCCGCCCGCACGCGCGCCGCCGAGCTGCTCGACCTCGTCGGCATCCCCGATGCCCGCCGCCGCCTCGGCAGCTACCCGCACGAGTTCTCCGGCGGCATGCGCCAGCGCGCGATGATCGCGATCGCGCTCGCGGCCGGACCGAAGCTGCTGCTCGCGGACGAGCCGACGACCGCGCTCGACGTCACGATCCAGGACCAGATCCTGAAGCTGCTGCTGCGGCTGCGCGCCGAGTTGTCCATGAGCGTGATCCTCGTCACGCACGACCTCGGCATCGTCGCGGAAACCTGCGACCGCGTGGCCGTCCTCTACAGCGGGCGCGTCATGGAAACCGGTCCGGTGGAGACGATCTTCGGGCAGCCCGCCCACGCCTACACGCTCGGCCTCATCAACTCCGTGCCGCAGGCGAGCGACGCCCGCCAACGCCTCGCCGCCATCCCCGGCATGCCGCCCGACCCGCTCGCGATACCGCCAGGCTGCCGCTTCGCGCCGCGCTGCGGATTCGTCGGACCCGACTGCCTCACGCGCCAGCCGCCGTTGCGAGCGCTCGCAACGGGCCATGCGACCGCGTGCCTGCACGCCGACGCGGTGATGCGGAAGGCGGCATGAGCGCCGCAGCGCCGCTTCTTCGCGCCGACGATCTCGCCCGCGGTTTTGCCGCGCGCGGCATCGTCTGGAGCGGTGCGCGTCCGGTCGTGCGCGCGCTCAACGGCGTCACGCTGACGATCGCCCGCGGCGAGACGCTGGCGGTGGTGGGCGAGTCGGGGTGCGGCAAGAGCACGCTCGCGCGCGCGCTGGTGCGACTGATCGCGCTCGACGCCGGCCGGATCGACTTCGCCGGCGAGGACGTCCGCGCGCTGCGGGGCGATGCGCTGAGGCGCTACAACCGCCGTGTGCAGATGATCTTCCAGGATCCCTACGGCTCGCTGAACCCGCGCATGACGGTCGGCGAGATGCTGGGGGAGGCGCTGCGAGTGCATCGCATCGTGCCGTCCGCGCGGATCGCGTCGCGGGTCGCGGAGCTGCTCGCGATGGTCGGGCTCGCCGCCGACGCCGCCTCGCATCTCCCGCACGAATTCTCCGGCGGCCAGCGCCAGCGCATCGCGATCGCCCGCGCGCTCTCCGTCGAGCCGGAACTGCTGATCGCCGACGAGATCGTCTCCTCGCTCGATGTGTCCATCCAGGCGCAGATCCTGAACCTGCTGCTGGAGCTGCAGACCCGGCTCGGGCTCGCGATGCTGTTCGTTTCGCACGATCTGCGCGTGGTGCGTCATCTCGCGCACCGCGTGGCCGTGATGTATCTCGGACGCGTGGTCGAGCTCGGCACCGCCGAGTCCGTGTTCGACGCGCCGATGCATCCCTACACCCAGGCGCTGCTCCGCGCTGCGCCGGGGATGCAGCCGGGACGGCGCAGCGACAAGGCGGCGCTCGCGGGCGAACTGCCTTCGCCGCTCGCCATCCCGCCGGGCTGCCCGTTCCATCCGCGCTGCCCGATCGCGATCGACGTATGTCGTGTCGAGCGTCCCGCACCGCGCGTGCGCGCGGACGGGCATCGGGCGGAGTGTCATCTCGCCACCTAGCCAGCCTCCTGGAGCAACGATGCCATGACCGGACGAGGCCGGGCGACGGCGCGGCGGCGCGCGCTCACTCCAGGAGCGGGTGGGCCAGGAGCGGGTGGGCCAGGAGCGGCTGACCGTAGCGGGTGAGATAGAAGCGAAACGGCCGATCGCGGGTCCCGGTGAACGGCGGCGGGTCCCAGGGCGGCGGCGGCAGGCCGGCGGCGGTGGCGGCTTTCTCGGCTTCCACCATCCGGGCGTGGGCGGCCCAGTCGACGGTCACGACATCGGCCTGCGAGGGCAGCCGCAGCAGGTCGGGGATTTCGCCGACGCCGAGCATGCGGCAGAGCGGACGCAGGATGCGGCCCATGCGGCGCGGCTCGGCGGCGATCATCGCCTGCATTTCCGGGTCTTCCAGCAGGCGCTGCAGCTCGTCGCCATTGCGGCAGGCGATGTTGACCACCCAGCCCCAGACCTCCCGCACGCCGTATCCGGCCAGGAGGTTCGGCCGCCGCTTCCGCTCGGCGGATCGAGCGGCAGGCTTGCGCGCCCGTGCTGTGCCAGGTTCCGGCAGTTTGCGCAGCGTGCCGGCCTGGATGCGTTCGACCAGGGTGACGAAGCGGCGGCGGAGGTTTTGCAGCCGCAAGGCAATCAGGTTGAGCAGCGCCGCGGCGACCGCCGGGCCGAGAATGGAGTCCGCCCGATAGCGGGTGCCGAGCCCCTGCAGAACGACCTGGATGATCCTGGCGAAGCGGTCGGTGAGGGGGAGCGGGGCCGGTGTGTCCATGCAGGCATAGAAGCACAGCAGGGGGTTTTGGGCAACAACTCCGTTTTGTAGGCGGCGCGAAATCGACGTTATTCGAACGTCACATTCGCATGGGCCGCATCGCTTCGTTCCTCGCGATGAC
>DATAPS010000584.1:0-9045 GCA_036265085.1 Acetobacteraceae bacterium
AGGCGTCCTTCTCAGCGGATGTAGCGGTGCGGAACGAACGGCAGGGACGCGACCCGTGCCGGCAACGACTGCCCGCGGACGAGCAGGAACAGCGGCGTCCCGTCGGCGGCGAGGTCGCGGCGCACGTAGCCCATAGCGATCGGCGCGCCGACGCTCGGCCCGAAGCTCCCTGACGTCACGATGCCGGCCCGCGTGCCATCCTCAGCGGCGATCTCCACGCCGGCACGCGCCGGTGCGCGACCTTCCGGCCGTAGCCCGATGCGGACCCGCGCCGGACCGCTCGCCATCTGATCGCGGATCGCCTCCGCGCCGGGGAAGTCGAGCGTCGTCCGGCGGCGCTTCGCGATGGTCCAGGCGAGTCCGGCCTCGATCGGCGTCGTCAACTCGTCAATGTCGTTGCCGTAGAGGCAGAGCCCGGCCTCCAGTCGCAGGCAGTCCCGGGCGCCCAATCCGGCGGGTGCGACTTCGGGCTGATCCAGCAGCGTTCGCGCGAACCCCTCGGCGGCGGACCTCGGCACCGAAATCTCGAATCCGTCTTCGCCCGTGTAGCCGGAGCGCGACACCAACACGTCCGCCCCGGCGATCCGGAGAGTCGCGGTTTGCATGAACCCGAGCGAGGCGGCCTCTGGCGAGAGCCGCCCGAACGCCTCGGCTGCCTTGGGACCTTGCAGCGCGACCAGGGCACGGTCGTCGTGCCGCTCCAGGCTCACCTCGTCCGGCAGGTTCTCGCTGATCCAGGCGAAGTCGCCGTCCTTGCGGCTGGCGTTTACGACCAGGAACAACTGGTCCGGCGCGAGCGCCGCGACCATGAAATCGTCGCGGATGCCGCCCGCCTCGTTCAGCAGCAGCGAGTAGCGCTGCCGTCCGGGTTTGAGGCCGGTGATGTCGGACGGCACCAGTGCCTCCAGCGCCCGCGCCGCTGCGGCGCCGCGCAGGCTCGCCTGCCCCATATGGGACACGTCGAACAGCGCCGCCGCGTTGCGGCACTGCATGTGCTCGGCAATGATGCCGCCGCGATATTGCACCGGCATCTCGTAGCCGGCGAAAGGGACCAGACGCGCGCCGAGCGAGGCGTTCAGCGCCGCCAAAGGCGACTGCTTCAGCGGTTCCGCTTCGGATGCAGGGGTCGCGAACTCGATTGCCAAGGACAGGCTCCATGCACAGGCCGACCGCCGGTTGCAACCGGCGTTTCCGTCGACCCCCCTCTGTCATGGGAACCTGAGAGATTCGGTTGGCCCGAAGTGCCGGGCGCAGCCTTACTCCGTCGGTGCGGCGACCATGGCAGGTCGTCGGCTTTCCAGAGATCCGGTGACCCATGCGGTCCTTTTGCCTGAGCGTTTCCGGGGGCCGGTTGCGCCTTCGGCGGCGGGCGAACCCGCTCTCTCCCGCGTGGAGATCCGAACACCGGCAACATGGCGAACGCGGCGCGCCGGTGCAACCATCATCGGCGCTACCGGGGCCCGCGGCGGCGATTGTAGTCGAGGTCTTCGGCGTCGAGCCGGAATCCGACGTAGATCTTGTAGGCTGCGGCGGACTTGTCCGGGGTCACGGGGAGATTGAGCGTGATCTCCTGGCCGTTTGCGGTCACCGTATCGACATTCGTTGGAAAAATCGTGTTCACCGCATAGTCCTGTTCGTCGAGCACGCGCTCGCCCTCGGTCACCGCGAGAAAATACGGCACCGAGGCCGAGCGGCCTTCAGCCGCCGGGCCGCGCGTGATCTGCATCGTAACGCCCAGCTTTGCCCTCACGGTCCCGCGATCAGCATAGGTGCACGATGCCGGGATGGCTGTGATGCGCGCGTCAGTCACCATATCAGTGAGGTCGCGCCCGCCCGGGCGGAACCGGGTCAGGTCGGCGGCATCGCGCAACAACGAGAGCTGCGGACAGGCGGGCGCAAACTGGCTAGGTGCTTCGCTGCATCCGGCAAGCGACCCGACCGTAATCAGCAGGGCGGCGGCGGCGGCGATCGAAGCGGTCGTGGGGACAGGCATGCAGAACTCCGAGGCGAATGCGCGGGCGGCTGGCGGGGCCGCAAGGGAGCGGGATCGTGAGGGGATGTCCAGCCTGCGCGTGGTGCTGGCCGGTCCGCGCGGTTTTTGCGCGGGCGTCGATCGCGCCATCCGTATCGTAGAGGATGCGCTGCAGCGCTACGGCGCGCCGGTCTATGTGCGCCACGAGATCGTCCATAACCGTCACGTCGTCGAACAACTCGAGGCGAAGGGCGCGGTGTTCGTCGACGAACTGGACAACGTACCGGCGGGCGGTCAGGTCGTATTCTCCGCCCACGGCGTCCCGAAGTCCGTTCCGGCCGAGGCCGAGCGGCGGAAGCTCATGTATTTCGATGCTACCTGTCCGCTCGTCTCGAAAGTGCACCGGGAAGCGGAGCGTCATTTCGCCGCCGGCGGCCCGGAGGCACGGCACATTTTGATGATCGGGCATGCCGGGCACCCCGAGGTGGAAGGCACCATGGGGCAACTTCCGCCGGGGGCCATGACACTGGTCCAGACGGCCGAGGAGGCGCGTGTCGTCTCGCCCCCGGATCCCGCGCGCCTCGCTTTCATCACGCAGACGACGCTCTCGGTCGACGACACCGCCGAGATCGTCGAGCTCCTCCGCCGCCGGTTCCCGCAAATCGAGGGACCCCGGCGGGAGGACATCTGCTACGCGACCACGAACCGGCAAGCCGCGGTCAAGGCGATCGCGCCCGGCTGCGACCTCATGCTCGTGATCGGCAGTGCCAATTCGTCGAACTCGCAGCGCCTTCGCGAAGTCGCCGAACGGGCAGGGGCATCGCGCGCGATCCTTCTACCGGACGCGCGCGGGCTCGCCTGGGAGATGTTGGAGGGCGTCGGCACGCTCGGCGTCACGGCGGGAGCGTCCGCGCCGGAAGTGCTCGTCGAGGGTCTGCTCGAGCGGCTGCGCGAACGCTATGTCCTCGAGGTCGAGGAAAAGCGCGTGACGCACGAGGCGGTCACCTTCAAATTGCCGGCGCCGCTCGGCGACTGATTCGCGCGGCCGAATGGCGGGGCGCGCGACTCTCTTCGATGGCCGTTTACACCGACGTTTCCGACGAGGCGCTCGCCGCGTTCCTGGAAGATTACGACATCGGCCACCTCGTCGCCTTCCGCGGCATCGCCGAGGGCGTCGAGAACAGCAATTTCTCGCTCCGGACCACAGCCGGCGACTTCATCCTGACGCTCTATGAAAGGCGCGTGGACCCCGCCGACCTGCCCTGGTTTCTGGGACTCATGGAGCATCTCGCCGCGCATAGCCTGAGCTGTCCTCAGCCTGTGCGCGGTCGCGACGGCGTCGCCCTGCGCCACTTGGCGGGCCGGCACGCGGCGATCACGACCTTCCTCCCGGGCGTGTGGCCCCGCCGCGTCCGCCCCGAGCATTGTGCTCCGCTTGGCGCGGCCTTGGCGGCGATGCACGCCGCCGGCGCCGGCTATGCACCGACCCGCGTCAACGCGCTCGGGCCGCACGGGTGGGAGCCACTGCTTCGCCGCAGCCTGCCGGACGCCGACTCCGTCGCACCGGGCCTCGGAAGGGAGCTCCAGTCGGCGCTCCGGCGAATCCTTGCGGACTGGCCCGTCGGACTGCCGCGCGGACACATCCACGCGGACCTATTCCCCGACAACGTGTTCTTTCTCGAGGGCCGGCTGTCCGGCCTGATCGACTTCTATTTCGCCGCCACCGACCTCTACGCCTACGACGTGGCGGTGTGCCTGAACGCGTGGTGCTTCGAGTCCGACCTTTCGTTCAATGTGACCAAGGCGCGCGCCCTGGTGCGCGCGTATGACGGCACGCGCACGCTCGAGCCAGCGGAGCGCGCGGCCCTTCCCGTGCTGTGCCAGGGCGCGGCGATCCGATTTGCGCTCACCCGTCTCTACGACTGGATCAACACGCCGACCGACGCTTTGGTGACGCGGAAGGATCCGATGGCTTATGTCCGCCGACTTCGCTTCCACCTCGCCGCCCGGGACGAGCACGCCTATGGCCTCTGAAACGGCCGCCGAGGAGTTCGTCGAGATCTGGACGGACGGCGGATGCAAACCGAACCCCGGACCGGGCGGCTGGGCGGCGATCCTGCGGTTCCGCGGCAACGAGCGTGAGCTCTCGGGCGCCGATCCGGCCACCACGAACAACCGCATGGAGCTGACCGCGGCAGCCATGGCGCTGGAGGCCCTGACCCGACCCTGCAACGTCGCGCTGCACACCGACAGCGAATACGTCCGCAACGGCATCACGCGCTGGCATGAGGGCTGGGTGCGGAAGAACTGGCGCAACGCAGCGGGTGACCCGGTCGCGAACATGGACCTTTGGCGGCGCCTGCTGGCGGCCACCGCGACGCATCGGATCGAATGGCGCTGGGTCCGAGGGCATGCCGGCGACCCGATGAACGAGCGGGCGGACCGGCTGGCGACGGAGGCACGAAAGGCGCTGGCGTAGCGCCATCAGTGTTGTCCGAGACGGGTCGCTTCGGGTCAGATGCCAGCCGCGCGGTGTCCGGTACGGAGTCGGTCGGGCGCGATGGAGCAAGATCGGTATGCAGCGCATCATCGTGCTCGGTGCAGGATTCGCAGGGCTGTGGGCCGCAGCAGCTGCGGCACGCGCGCTCGATGCTCGCGGCATCGCTCCGAGCGAGGTCGGTGTGACGATGGTCAACGCCACCCCCTGGCATTCCATTCGCGTGCGAAACTACGAGGCGGACCTGTCCGACACGCGCGTTGCCCTCGCTGACGTCCTCGAGCCGATCGGCGTCGAGACCCGGGTCGCGGACGTAACCGACATCCGCGTCGCGGATCGCGCCGTCGTCTGCGCCGTCCAGGGCCGAACCGAGACGCTCGGTTATGACCGGCTCGTGTTCGCGCTTGGCAGCCGGCTCGTCTGGCCCGGCATTCCCGGACTTCGGGATTATGCTTTCGACGTCGATACGTACGACTCGGCGATGCGTCTCGGCGCCCATCTGACCGGTCTCCGCGCCAAGCCGCAGGGCGCGGCGCGCGACACCGTCCTGGTGATCGGCGCCGGGCTGACGGGGATCGAAGCCGCGGCCGAGATGCCGGCGCGACTGCGTGCCGCGACCGGCGGCACGCCGCGCGTCATCCTCGCCGATCGCGCCGCGATCGGGTCCGACATGGGCAACGACGCGATCGGTATCATTGTGCCCGCGCTCGCATCGCTCGGAATCGAATGCCGGCCCGACACGCGCGTCACGTCGATAGGAGCGAGCGGTGCGGTGCTGGCGACGGGGGAGCACATCGAGGCCGAGACGATCGTCTGGTGCGCCGGCATGGAAGCCAGCCCGCTGACAGCCTGCTTTCCGGTTGCCCGCGACCGCGCGGGCCGCGTGCCGGTCCGGCCGACCCTGCAGATCGACGGTCTCGCGGCCGAATTCGCGGCGGGCGACGCCGCCTGCTTCGCAATCGATGGCACGCATGAATGCGTCATGTCCTGCCAACACGGGCGGCCGATGGGCCGCTTCGCTGGGCACAACGCTGTTTGCGACCTGCTCGGCGATCCGATGCTGCCGCTCCGCATCGACTGGTATACGACCATCCTCGATCTCGGCCCTTGGGGCGCCGTGTATACCGAAGGCCGGTCGCGCAGGGTGGTGGCGCAGCGGGCGGCGGCCAAGCGCACGAAGGAGATCATCAACCGCCAGCGCATCTATCCGCCGCGCTCGCGCGACCGCGCGGAAATCCTCGCCGCCGCGGCGCCGGTCGTGCAGGCGCCGCCGACGTATGTGGGTTGATGGAGCCGTCGCCAGCGATCAGTGACGGCAGCAGGGATCATGGGGCGACCGCAAGAAGGGGGGCAGCTGCTCGCCCGCCCCCCTTCCGCGCCGCGCAGGCTTACTTCTTGGCGTGCTGGCTGCTCTTGCTGTGAGCTTCTGTCGAGCTCTTGTGAGCAGCCTCAGAGTGGCCGTGAGCTTTCGTGGAATGCTCATGACCGGAGGCGTGATCGCCTTTCGCATGATGTTCGGCCGCGGTGCGATGGCTCTTCGCGGCGGCCTCGTGATGCTCGGCCGCTTTCGTGTGACTGGTATTCGGCATTCAAACCTCCGTTGGCGCCGTCAGATGCGCGCGGCGGAGTAACGCGCTGCCCCGGCCGAATTTCCGTGCGGGCGGAAACTATCTCCGGAGCGCGCGGTGTTACGCCGCGCGCCGCGCCGATAGCGCCGCCGGCAGGCCCGCGATCGCGTGGTCGATCAACGCCGCGTCGGCCTCATTGCTCAGCCCCTCGCGCAGCACGCGCTCCGCGGCCGCGGACGCGATCTCCGCCGCCGCGAACCGGACCCCGTCTACCGCCGACTTCTCGGCGGCCGCGATGCGGTCCATCGCCATCTGCTCGCGCCGCCGTGCCGCCGCCGCCGCCGCCGCCTCCGCCGCCTTCCCGACGCGCTCGGCCTCGATCCGGGCGCGCTCCATCAGCTCTTCCGCATCCTTGGCTGCGGCCTCGCGCTGGTGGCGCGCGTCGGCCAGCATCGCCTCGGCCTCCTGACGCAATCGGGCGGCTTCGGCGAGTTGTGCCTTGACCTCCTCGGTCCGCTTGTCGAGCAGGCCGACGAAAACCTTCCACAGCCGCGCGCCGAACAGCGCCACGAAGATGACGAACGCGATCGAGACCCACGTGCGCGGGTCGCCGAAAAACCCGTGATGCAGCTCCGACCCATCAGGCATTGCTGCGTTCCCTCATCATGCTGTCCACCGCCGCCCCGATCTGATCATCGTTCGCCGGCTCGCCGGTCAGCCGAACCACCAGCGCGCCGGTGGTGTCGGTCACGACCTGCCGGAGCGCACGCATGGCGGCGGCGTGCGCCGCGGCGATCCGCGCCTCCGCCTCGGCGAGTTGCTTCTCCAGTTTCTCGTTCAGCGCGGCGGCCTGCTCCTCCGCCCGCCGCTTCGCGGCTTCGGCGGCCGCCGCGATCGCGGCCTGTGCCTCGGCGCGCGCCTTGCGATTCGTCTCGGTCATCTCGGCGACCGCCGCGTCCGCGTCTTCCTTCGCCATGTGCGCCGCTTGCAGGTCGTTCGCGATGGTGGACGCGCGCAGCTCGAGCACGCTGCTCACCTGGGGCAGCGCGAACCGCGCCAGAATCCCGTAGAGCACGATGAAGATGATCGCGCCCCACAGGATCTGCGCCGTCGTGAAGGGATTGCTGAACGCGAGCTGAGGCATCCCCTCCGCGAAGGCGGGCGCCGCGGCCAGGCCGACCGCGGTGAAAACGAGAAGCGGCGTCAGGCGACGCATCGGCGCGCCCGTTCCGATCAGGTGAACAGGATGAGGAACGCGATCAGCAGCGCGAACAGCGCCACCGCTTCCGTCAGCGCGAAGCCGAGAATGCCGATGCCGAACACCTGATCGCGCGAACTCGGGTTGCGCGCGACGCTGCTCACCAGTGAGGAGAAGATGTTGCCGATGCCGACGCCGACCCCGGCGAGGGCGATGACGGCGATACCGGCTCCGAGAGCCTTCGCTGCGGCTGGATCCATGATCTCGTTCCTTGTTGCGAGAGTTGGGGAAAGTGGTCTGCGCCGCGGCGATCAGTGCAGATGCACCGCGTCGTGCAGGTAGATGCAGGTCAGGATGGCGAACACGTAGGCTTGCAGGCAGGCGACCAGCAGTTCGAAGCCGAACAGCACCACGTTCAGCGCCAGCGGGCCGATGGCGGCGATCACGCCGATCCAGCCGAGGCCGGCCAGCATGAGGATGAACGCCGCGAACACTTCGAACATCACGTGCCCGGCAACCATGTTGGCGAACAGACGGATGCTCAGGCTGACCATGCGCGAAAGGTAGGAGATCACCTCGACCGGCACGATCAGCGGCGCCAAGGCGACCGGCGCGCCATGCGGGAAGAAATAGGTGAAGAACTTCAAGCCGTGGATCCGCAGCGCGACGATCGTCACCACCGACACCACCATCACCGCCATCGCGCCGGTCACCGCGATTTCGGAGGTGAAAGTGAACGCCCAGGGCAGCAGGCCGGCGATGTTGCCGAAAAGGATGAAGAAGAAGATCGTGAACACAAAGGGGAAGTATCGTTTCCCTTCCGGACCGATCTGGTCGATGCACATCCGATAGACGAAGTCGTAGCAGAGCTCGGCGAGCGCCTGCATCCGGTCCGGAACGATCGCGCGGGCGCGCATGCCGGCATAGAGCACGAACAGGATGAGGAGGGCGCAGAGCACCATCATCAGGTTCGAGTTCGAGAAGTAGAGCCCTTCGCCGAACCCGCCCAACACGGGCGAAAGCCGGAACTGGCCGAGTGCGTCGATTGTCGGTTCGGCCGCCAAGGTCGGTCCTCGCTCTCTCAGTCCAGGCGCTGCGTTGCGCGCCTCATGCCTCGTTTCGCCGCCCGGCGCAATTACCCGGCGTCGTCGCCCGGCAGCCGTGACGATGATTTCGGCCCCATCAGCCGATACACGTTCATCACGCCCGCCGCGCCCCCGACAAACACGAAGATCGCGATGAACACCGGCGTGGTGTGCAGCCACCGGTCGAGCAACCAGCCGATGGCGACGGCCACGATCAGTGCCGAAACCAGCTCCACGCCGACCCGCATCCCGATGCCGAGCGCGGATGGCGTGCCGCTGGTGCGGTCGCTCGCTCCGGTTTGCGGCGGCGGGGCGTCGAGCCCGGCTTTGCTGCGGGCTTCGCGCAATCTGGCCTCGAAGGAAGGATCCCCCGGAGCCGGCCCGCGGCCGCCCTCGTTTCCGCTCATCTTCGCCTCGTGCAAGTCGCCTTGCCGGAAGGCGCGCGGTTGCTACCGGCGGGTTGCAGGTGTGTCAAGAATGGACCGCCCACGAAAAAGGATGGCCGGGTGGCCACCCTTGTCCGCGGGCTGTCGTCGAGTGACCGCTATCGCGTCAGACGGCGCGGCGCGTGACGCCCGAGAAGGCGCGGCCGGCTTCGCGATGGCGGCCGTGTCTTTTGAGGTCGCCGACCGAGACCACGCCGACCAGCCGCTTGTCCCGGTTGACCACCGGCATGCGGCGCACCTGCTGTTCCGCCATGTTCTCGGCAACGTGCTCGACCGGCT
>DATAPS010000585.1:0-7523 GCA_036265085.1 Acetobacteraceae bacterium
CTCCCCGATCCCGCCGCCCTCGACCCCAGTCTGCCGCCGCTGCACGATGTGGCCGCCGGCGCGCATCTTGCCGACGGGAAGGCTACGCAGCTGACGCTTCGGGTGGGATCGTGGGATCTTGGGAACTATGCGCCCGGCGTCGTTCTGACCGATTTGACAGCCGATGCGGCTTCCCCGGACGCGCCGACCGCCTTCCACTCGAACGCCCAGATCCGGGGCGCCGCCTTCACCCTCACCGCCACCCTCCCGCCCGTCGCCCAGATGCGATCCGGCGAGATTGCGCTACGCGACCTGAGCGTAGCCGGTCCTCCCGTCGAGGCCGCCGGCGACCTGGTGATCCGGACCGCGGCACACCCGGTCGTGACCGGGACGATCAACGCCAAGCGCCTCGACGCGGATGCACTCGCCCAGCTCTTCCGCACTCCGGTCTTCCGCACTCCGGCGCCGGCTTCCCCGGCCACCGCGCCGGCCGGGGTGGCGCCGTCGCCGCCTCCACCGCCCGCTGCGCCGCAAACGCGACTGCTCTCCGATGCCCCGCTCCCGCTTGCGGCGTTGCGCGCCGCGGATCTCGACCTCGCGCTCAGCGTCGCGGACCTTCGCGCGGGGAATGCGTCAGCGCGCAACGTCTCCGGCCATCTCGTCGTCCGCGACGGCCGGCTCGATCTGGATTCCGTGACCGGTGAGCTGCCCGGCGGGCGGATCGAGGCGGCACTGTCGCTCGCACCGGACGGCGCCGCATTGCGCGCGCAATCGTCGAACCTGGCGCTGGCCGGCCTGACCGGCGCGCTCGGCCTGCCCGGCGATCTCAGTGGCAACGCGGATCTCGACATCGATCTGAAGGGCATGGGAGCATCGCCACGCGCGCTGGCGGCCAGTGCGGAAGGGCATGTCGGGGCCGCGATGGTCGACGGCGAGATCGCCAACCGCGTGCTGGTCGCCCTCGCCGACAAGGTGGTCCGCGGTGCCAAACTGCCTGACACGATCGGCGGCGCGGACCGCACGAAGCTGCGCTGCCTGGCGCTGCGCGCCGACGTCGCGCATGGGACGGCCGATGTCACGAGCCTGGTGCTCGATACGAGCCGTCTGCTGCTGCAGGGGACCGGGACGGTCCAGCTCGGCGACGAGAGCCTGAACCTGCAGCTGCGACCGATGCTGCGGATCGGCGGCCCGAATCTGGTGTTCCCGGCGCATGTCGGCGGCAACTTCACGGATCCGAAGGTCGCGCTGGACTCGCGCAACGCGGTTGGGGCCGCCGCCGCGCTGCTCGCGGGCGAGCGGGGCGGCGATGCCTGTCCGGCGGCACTCGCGGCCGCGCGCTTCGGCCGACCGGGACCTGCGGCTGCCGCGCCGAGCGCGCCCGAGGCGCAATCGCAATCGGGCAAGATCCCGAACGCCGCGCAACTGCTGCGCGGACTGCTGCGCTGATCGCGGCGTGAAGCGGTTCTGGAAGACGGCCGACACGGCCGAGACGGAGCCGGGCGCGTGGTCGGTCGTGCTCGACAGCCGTCCGGTCCGCGTGCCCGGCGGGGCGCCGTTGCGCCTGGACCGTCACGAGCTCGCGGCGGCGATCGCAGCGGAGTGGCAGCGCGCCGGCGGCGATCTGGGCGGCGAGATGACTTATCGCGACGTGCCGCTCACCCGGCTCGCCGGAACCGCGCAGGAGCGTATCGCGCCCGATCCCGAGCCGGTCGTTCTGGAGCTGACGCGCTACGGCGAGAGCGATCTGCTGTGCTACCGGGCCGCCTGCCCCGAGGCGCTGGTGGAGCGCCAGCGCGCCGCGTGGCAGCCATGGCTCGACTGGGCGGCGGAGAAACTCGGCGCACGACTGCGTGTCACCGAAGGCGTGATGCACGTGGCGCAGGATCCGGCCGCTCTGGCCGCTCTGGCGCAAGCGGTCGCGTTGCAGGACCCGCTCGGCCTCGCCGGCCTCGGCGTCCTGGTCCCGGCGCTCGGCAGCCTTGTGCTCGGCCTCGCCGTCGCATCGTTCGAACTGTCCCCCGAGGACGCCTACGCCCGGGCCAGTGTTGACGAGGCGTTCCAGGTCGAGCTGTGGGGCGAGGATGCGGATGCGGCGGCTCGACGGCGGCAGATCCGGGAAGAGGTGCTGCTGGCCGGAAGCTTCCTCCGGCTTGCGCGTGGCACGCCGGTATGAGCGCCAAGCGGCTGGTCATCTCCGGCCGGGTGCAAGGTGTGGGGTTCCGCGAGTGGATGGTGGCCCAGGCACGCGCGGTCGGCGTGTGCGGCTGGGTGCGCAACCGGCGCGACGGGACGGTGGAGGCGCTGGTCGACGGCGACACCGCGGCCGTCGAGGAATTGCTCCGCGCCTGCCGTCGCGGCCCGCGGGGCGCCGTGGTCAGCGCCATCGATGAGCATCTGGCCGACGCGCCGGCCGACCCGGGCTTTCTCCGCCTTCCGACTCTCTGACGTGATCGATCACCTCGTCGAATTTCTGCGCGCGCACGCGGCGTGGGCGCCTGCGATCACCTTCGGCATCGCGTTCTTCAAGTCGCTCGCCTTGGTCTCGCTGGTTGTGCCGGGAACGACGATCATGCTGGCGGTCGGCGCTCTGATCGGCGCGTCGGGCCTGCCGTTCACGCCGATCTGGATCGCGATCAGCGTCGGTGCGGCGCTCGGCGACTGGATCAGCTATTGGATCGGCATCCGCTACGGCGACCGGATCAAGACGTGGTGGCCGTTTTCCAGGCACCCGGACCTGCTGCCGCGTGGCGAGCGGTTCTTCCGGCGCTGGGGCTGGCTGAGCATCGTGTTCTGCCGCTTCTTCGAGCCGTTGCGCGCGACCGTGCCGCTGCTCTGTGGCGTGTTCCGCATGAAAGCACTGACGTTCCAGCTCACCAACTGGCCGTCCGCGTTCCTGTGGGCCGCGACCTTGCTCGGGCCGGGGAAGATCATCTGGCAGTGGCTGTTCTGACTGGCCCACCTCTCGGTGACGGGTGAGATTGGATCGAGTCGCATCAGGCTCTAAGTTGCAGCGAACCCTTGTCCACGAGACGACGACCGGAACCCACATGGATCTCGCCTCGCCCGACACGACCCGCCACTATTCCCGGGAAGAGTTCAGGCGCTGGTGTGAAGCCCCGCCGCGGGGCCGCTACGAGCGCATGGACGGCCGGATCGTCGCCACGGCGCCGGAGCGTGGCGCGCACCTGCGCGTGAAGGGCGCGATCTATTGGGCGCTGGATCGCGCGGTGACTGTCGCGGGGTCCGTTGTCAGGCTTTACCGGACGGGGGCGAACGCATCGAAACGCAGGATCGTCATCAACGCCCCGATCGCGATGGACCCGCTCGGGATCGTCGTCTCGGCGGAACAGATCTACGGCGACGCAGAGACGGCGTGACCGAGAGGGGGAAGCACCATGAAACGATTTCTCGTGTTGTATCTGGCGCCGGCCAAGGTGATCGAAGACTGGTCGAAAACCGATCCCGACAAGCGGAAGGCGGCGGAGGAGAAGATGCGCGGTGAATGGGACAAGTGGATGAGCGACCACGCTTCGATGCTCGCCGACACGGCGGCGGGCGGCAGAACCAAGCGGGTCTCGTCTGCCGGGACGTTCGACACCAAGAACGACATCCTGCTGTATTCGTTCGTCGAAGCGGAGTCGCATGAGGCGGCCGCGAAAATCTTCGAAAGCCACCCGCATCTGCAGATCCCGCAATCATCGATCGAGATCATGGAAACGCGCTCTCTCGGCGGCGGCTAGCGTCGAGCGATCTTTCACGACTCTGCGGTGGCTCGCCGGCCATCGGTGAGCTCCGCCGCGATTCGTATGGCGTCTTTATGCGGTTCGGGCGCTGGTTCGCCTTTGCATTGCAAATTCGGAGAACTCCCGTGTCGAAAACTCTGGCGGTCGCGCTGTTGGCGTCCTCGGCGCTGGCGGTCGGCACCGCGCCGGCGCTCGCGCTGCAAGTCATCGTTACGCAAGTGGACAAGAGCAGCGACCGGACGATGACGTACCACTTCGCCGTCAAGACCGATCCGGGCGAGACGCTGATGCCGGGCGACAAGGCGACGGCCGATTTCGTGACCGTCTACAATTTCTATGGGCTGGTTGACGGGTCGCCGAAATCACCCGCGGGGTGGAAATTCTCGTCCGAGCAATTCGGCCGCACCCCGACGGCCAATGGATACCCTCTGGTGTCGCCGCTCGACGTCCCGAATACACCGAACCTGACCTGGACGGTGACGAAGCCGGTCACCGGCGGCACGCAGATCGACGGTTTCGCCGCGACGACGCGCGTCACCGGGATTGTGCTGGGCGAGTACTCGGCGGAGGCCACGGAGCAGATGCCGGCTGTCAAAGATGCAGCCGCCGGGGCGCCGGGGGCCGCGGCCGGGGCAGGCAAACAAGCGGTCATCGGTACGCTCCCGACGCCAAGCTTCCTTGCCAGCGTGAAGTAGCAACTCTTTCGCGGGGCCGGGCGCTGCCTCCAGGCGGCGCCGGCGACCGCGAGCATCGGGTTCGAGTCAGCAGCAATGGCGAAGAAAAAAGAGCGGGCATTCTTCATCTGCCCGCATTGGAACGAAGTTGCAGCAGGCCCGTCGGGCGCGGCCGCACCGCTCCAGGTTCACGAGAAGACGCTCGCCGCCATCAAGGCAGGCCGGCCGGTTGCGCGATCGACGTTGCGCAAGGCGCTGCGGGCCGTGCGCCGGATGTCGGGATCGATGTTCGATGTCGACGCCTACATCGTGGACCAGCGCTCCGGCCGCACGCGGTAGCGGAGGTTTAGCCGGCCGTCGGCCAGCGCGCGAGCGTGTTGGCCAGGATGGCTTCGAGTTGCCGGGAGATACCGAAGGCGCGGACGCTGTAGGCGAGATCGACGGCCTGTCCCGGCACCCGCTCGGCGGCCGCGATCCAGTCGCAGACCATCTCGACCAGATCGACGAGGTCCATGCCCGCAATCCCGGCGTCGCCGTGATGCTCGGGATGATGGCGATTGTTGGCGTGGTGAAGCGCGATCAGCGGCGCGTACTTGGCGACGAGCGCTTCGTAGTCCGGCGACCCGAATGGGATCCGCCCGAGCTCGCCGAGGGCGGCGTCGAAGCCGGGCTTTTCCGGCGGGACGAGCTTGCTCGCATCGTGCACCCGGCCGCGCGTGAGCAGGGCGACGACGAATTCCTCGATGCGGTCGCGGACCTTGTGGATGTGGGCGAGCGTCTCGGCGGCGCTGTCGTAGGCGGGACGCGCCCCGTCGGCCGGATCAGAAACCTTCGCGCTCCAGGCGCTTGCGCTCCATCTTGCGGGCGCGGCGAACCGCCTCGGCGGCCTCGCGGGCACGTCGCTCGGAGGGCTTCTCATAATGACGGCGCAGCTTCATCTCCCGGAAGATCCCTTCCCGCTGCATCTTTTTCTTGAGCGCCTTCAGCGCCTGGTCGACATTGTTGTCCCGAACGAGAACTTGCACTTGGCCGCCATCTCCCGACGCAGAAAGCCCCGTAACACGGGGGCGTGACAAAGGGTTCCCGGCGGGCACACCCGTCGGAGGCGGGCGCTATAGCACGGGCCGCCGAACTCGCCAAAAGCTTTCGATACCCTTATTTCCGAATGACAGACCTCGGAGCAGCCATGGCCATCCTCAAGATCGCCCGTATGGGCCATCCCGTGCTTCTGCAGTGCGCCGAGCCGGTGCCCAACCCGACCGCGCCGGAAATCCGCCGCCTCGTCACTGACATGATCGAGACGATGCACGACGCGCAAGGGGCCGGTCTTGCGGCACCGCAGGTGCATGTGCCGCTGCGGCTGTTCGTCTTCCGGGTCGCCGAGGGACGGGCGTCCGGCGATCCGGAGGATCGGGCGATGCCGGATACCGTGGTGATCAATCCGACGGTCGAGTTGCTCGGCGAGGACGTGCGGCTGCGCTGGGAGGGCTGCCTGTCGATCCCCGGCCTACGGGCCGCGGTCCCGCGGGCATGGCGGATCCGCTATGCGGGCGTGGATACCGACGGCAACACGGTCGGCGGCGAGGTGACCGGATTCCATGCCGGCGTGGTGCAGCACGAATACGACCACCTCGACGGCATCCTCTATCCGATGCGGATGAGCGATTTCTCCCTGTTCGGCTTCACCGAGGAGCTGGCGCGGGCGGCGGCAGCGGCCGAGGCGCAGGCCCAGGCGCAGGCGCAGGCCGAACCGGCGCGGACCGAGGCGACGGCATGATCGCGCCGCCGGAGCGCTCGCGGGAGCGGGACGCGGCGATCGATGCGATGCTGCCAAGAGTGCCGTTCGAGGGCTGGACGACGCGCGCCCTGCGTGGCGGCCTCCGCGATATCGGGGGCGAACCGGACGACGCGGCGCTTCTGTTCCCGGGCGGGTCGGCGGACATGGTGGAGGCCTACATCGACCTGGCGGACCGGCGGATGGCGGAGGCGGCGGCGCAGGAGGATCTCGCGGCGCTGCGGGTTCCGGCGCGGGTGCGGGCGCTCATCGCCCTGCGGCTGCGTCAGCAGGCGGGGAACAAGGAGGCGATCCGCCGGGCGGCGGCGTTGCTTGCCGTGCCGGGCCACGCGCGGCTGGCGGCGCGGTGCACGGCGCGGACGGTCGACGAGATCTGGCATCTCGCGGGCGACACGGCGGCGGATTTCAGCTGGTACACGAAGCGCGCGACGCTGGGCGCGATCTATACGGCGACGCGGTTGTACTGGCTGCAGGACCATGGCGAGGACGATGCGGCGACGCTCGCGTTTCTCGATCGCCGGCTGGCGGGTGTGGCGCGGTTCGGCCGGTTGCGGCGGCGCTGCGAGGAACGGGTGGGTCGGCTGCGGCCGTGGGCTGCTTGACCGCGCCGAATCAACACCCGCAATCGCCGTCCGATGTCGACCCTCCGTCCCCGCGTCAGCGTCCTGATGACCACGCGGAACGGGGCGGGCACGATTGGCGAGAGCATCGGCAGCGTCCTCGCGCAGGACATGGCGGACTTCGAGCTGATCGTCGTCGACGACGAATCATCCGATGAAACGTCCGACATCCTGCGTGCGATCGGCGATCCGCGTTTAGTCTTTATCCGCAACGAAACGCGACTTGGAATCGCCGGCGCCCGCAATCGTGGGCTGGCGGAATGCAGGGGCGATTACGTCGCGGCCCTCGATCATGACGATCTCAGCGACCCGGGCCGTCTCGGTGCACAGGTGCGCTTCCTCGATTCTCACCCTGACGTGCTTCTCGTTGCCACGCGGGTTGTCGAATTGCGCGACGGGGCACTCACGCCGGAGGATCAGCCGGCCCACATGTCGCCTGCGCTGCTGCGGCTTCTGCTCCATTTCGACAATCCGCTCGCCTGGTCCTCGGTGATGCTGCGCGCCGACGCACTGCGCGGTTTAGATGCGGCGCTGCGCCCCGAGTTCGAGCCTGCCGACGACTTCGATCTCTACCACCGGCTGCTCACGCGCGGATGCATCGCCCGGCTCGATGCGACGCTGACGACCTATCGCTGGCATGCTTCGAACGCCAGCCATGCCGCCGGCGCCACGATCCGCGAGCGGGCCGCACGTGTTCTCGCGCGCGCCTATG
>DATAPS010000586.1:0-2836 GCA_036265085.1 Acetobacteraceae bacterium
CCCCCGACCGTGGATACCGCATTCAACCTTGTCGCGCCCCGACCAGCGGCCGGCGCGGGCATCCTCGCCCGGCCGCGTCGGCCGCGTGCAGGGCGCGCAACCGATCGACCGGTAGCCCCGCGCCACCAGCGGATGCGGCGGCAGCGCATGGTCGGTGACGTATCGCGCAACATCCGGCTCGGTCCAACCCGCGAGCGGGTTCACTTTCGTGCGTCCCGCCTCGGCGGGCTCGATGGCGGGCAGCGTGCCGCGCGTGTCGGCCTGATAGCGCTTGCGCCCGGTGATCCAGGCGTCGAACCCGTCGAGCGCCACGTCGAGCGGCTCGACCTTGCGGGTCCAGCAGCAGAGATCGGGATCGCGCGACCATAGATCACCGTCCGGATCCGGCACCCCGAGCGCTCTCGCCGACGGACGGGCGATGCGCAGATCGACCAGGGCGAGATCGTGCGCGAGCCGGTCGCGGTAGGCGAGCGTCTCGGCAAACAGCTTGCCGGTATCGAGAAAGATCACGGGCGTGGCCGGGTCGATCGCAGCGACGAGGTGCAGCAGCACCGCGCTCTCCGCACCGAAGGAGGAGACCAGAGCCACCTCCCCGGCGCAGCGATCGACGAGAACGCGCCGCAGCAGGGCGCGGGACTCGTCGGCTGGCGACATCAATAGACGTCGCGCAGATAGCGCCCGCTCTTCTGCAGCGCCCGCACGTAGTCCTGCGCGCCTTCCTCGCCGCGGCCGGACTGGTCGGCCACGATGCGCAGCAGCGTCGCGTGCACGTCCTTCGCCATCGCGTTCGCGTCGCCGCAGACGTAGAGCGCAGCGCCGTCCTCGAGCCAGGTGAACAGGTCGCGCCGCTGCTCCCACATCCTGTGCTGAACGTAGATTTTCTCCCGCTGGTCGCGGGAGAAGGCGACGTCGATGCGACCGAGCACGCCGGATTTCAGCCAGTCCTGCCACTCGAGCTGATAGAGGAAGTCGTGCGTGTAGTTGCGGCTGCCGAAGAACAGCCAGCTCGGACCGCCTGCGCCGGTCGCCTCGCGCTCCTGCATGAAGCCGCGGAACGGGGCGACGCCGGTGCCGGGGCCGACCATGATGAGACGGCGGTCCGGATCGGCGGGCAGGCGGAAATGCGGATTCGGCTTGACGTAGACCTTCAGCGTCTGACCGACGGCGCGGCGATCGGCGATGTCGCGCGAAGCGACGCCCTTGCGGACGCGGCCGTGGCTCTCCCAGCCCACGGCCGAGACCAGGAGGTGCGCTTCCTCCGGCGCGGCTTTCAGGCTCGATGCGACCGAGTAGAGGCGCGGCGGCAGGGGGCGCAGCATCGCCCGGAGCTGCACGGGTGAGAGGCCGCGCGGGGCGGCTTCCAAGAGATCGATGAGTTGGCGGCCGCGGATGAATTCGGCCGCGCGCGCGGGATCGGCGGCGATGGCGGCGAGCTCGGCGTCGCCCGACGCTTCGGCGTGCAGCGCGATCTGGCCGGGGGTGAGCGTGGTGATGTCGAGCTGGTCGGTCAGCGCGGCTTGCACCGCGGGATCGCCGGTGAGCCCGGTGGCGGCGAGCACGTCGTCGACGAGCGCGGGGTCGTTGCTCGGCACGACGCCGATCGCGTCGCCCGGCTCGTAGGTCAGGCCGGAGCCCGCGAGCGAGAGTTCGGCGTGGACGGTGCGCGTGGTGGAGCGGCTGCCGCTGAGCTGGACGAGGGAGCCGATCTCGGCGGCGAACGGATTGCTGCGGGTCCAGCGCGGCTCTTCGGTCTCGGCCTCGACGGCGCGGGCGAAATCGACATGGATGACGGCGTCGCGCTCGGCGGGGCGGAGCGCGGTGAGCGTGCCGTCGAGCCAGGTGGCGGCGGGCGTTTCGTAGTCGAGATCGCAGTCGATGCGCGGTGCAGCGCGATTGCCGCCCAGGGCGGCGAGGCGCTCGTCGATCTGCCGGCCGGTCTCGCAGAAATTGACGTAGGCGCGGTCACCGAGGGCGAGCACGGCGAAGCGGACGCCATCGAAACGCGGCGCATCATCGGCCATCAATGCTGCGAAGAAGTCAGCGGCGCGCTGCGGCGGGTCGCCTTCGCCCCAGGTGCTGGCGATCACCACGAGGTTCTTGGCGGAGGCCGCGACGTCGGCGGGGGTGGTGTCCGCCATGTCGAGCGTGCGGGCGGCGAAGCCGAGCTTTTGAGCGGCCTTGCGCGCGGCGCCCGCCAAGGCTTCCGTGTTGCCGGATTCGGTCGCGTAGAGGATGGTCAGCGGCGCGCGGGCGGCCGGCGGGGCGGCGGGCGCTTCGACGGGACGCGCGACTGATGTGCCTGCCTGATAGCCGGCGAGGAAGCCGCTGAGCCAGGTCCGCTGTTCCGCGCTCGTCTGGGCCATGACGCTGTTGAGCGCGCGCAGCTGATCGGCCGGAAACGGCGCGGTGTCGGGCAGGACGGGAAGCGGATTGGCCATCGACGGCTCCTGAGGCGTTGCCTCAGAGAGAGTATTTCTCTTGCTGCACCGCAAGAGGCTATTGAAACTTAACGACTCTGTCCTGCCGCAACGCGCCCCGAGAGAATGTTTCAGCTGTCCGGGGCGCGGCGCGTGCGCAATCTGCCTCCGCGACGCCGCTGGTCGGGAGGTCGGTCGCCGCGAGCTTAGTCGGGCGGCGGCGCGCTCATTCCAGGAGCGGCTGGGCCAGCAGCGGCTGGGCCAGGAGCGGCTTGGCCAGGAGCGGCTGGCGGTAGCGGGTGAGATAGAAGCGGAACGGCCGATCGCGGGTCCCGGTGAACGGCGGCGGGTCCCAGGGCGGCGGCGGCAGGCCGGCGGCCGTGGCGGCCTTCTCGGCTTCGATCATCCGGGCGTGGGCG
>DATAPS010000587.1:0-13695 GCA_036265085.1 Acetobacteraceae bacterium
GCCTGCCGCCGCGCTGCCGGTCAACATCGCGGTCGGCAAGGCCCAGAAGGTCGGCGCGATGCCCGAGGCCGCCAGCTGGAACAGGATCAGCGCCACCATCGTCGCGACCGGCTGCGTCTGCAACCCGAGGCAGGCGATCAGACATGCGGCGCTGAGCAGCAAGGACGCAGCGCAGAGCTTGCTGCGCGCGCCCGTCCGGTCGGACAAATACGCCCAGATCAGAATGCCGATCAGTGCCGCCACGAACGGCAGCGCGGAGACGAAGCCAGTCTGCACGTCGCTGAGCCCGAACTTCTTGACGATCTGCGGCAGGAACAGCACGAAGCCGTAGCCGGTCACGTTCTGCCCGAAATAGACCAGCGTGAGCGCCCAAATGCGCGGGTTGCGCAGCGTCTCGCCGAGCTGGAAGTGGTGGATGCGCTCACGCTCCTGCCGCTCCGACGCGAGCCGGCCGGCCAGCCACGTCCGCTGCGGCGCGGTAAGCCACATCGCCTGCTCCGGCCGATCGGTGAGCGTAAAGTAGACGACCACGCTCAGCACGAGCGCCGGGATCGCCTCGATGACGAACAGCCACTGCCAGCCGGCGAGGCCGAGCAAGCCATCCATGCCGAGCACGTAGCCGGACACGACCGACCCCGTCACGACAGCCACAGGGATCGCCATCATGAACTGCGCGATCATGCGCGAGCGGTAGGCGGCGGGGAACCACCAGGTCAGGAACAGGATGATCCCAGGATAGTAGCCGGCCTCCGCGATCCCGAGCAGAAATCGAATGCCATAGAACGACGCCTCACTCCAGACGAATGCGGTGAGCCCCGAGATGAGACCCCATGTTACCAGAATGCGTGCGATCCAAACCCGCGCGCCGACTTTTTCGAGGATCAGGTTGCTCGGGATCTCGGCAAGGAAATACCCCACGAAAAAGATGCCGCCGCCGAGCCCGAAGGCGGCAGCGGTAAGTCCGAGCGTCTTGTTCATCTGTAGTGCCGCGAAGCCGACATTCACGCGGTCGAGATAGGCGGCGTAGTAACAACAGAACAGCAGCGGGATCATCCGCCGCCGTACGCGTGCGATCGTTTCGCGCTCGATGGCGTCCACGCCCATGCCGGACGCGAGGGCATCTCCTGACATTCGCCTCGTTCCCCCTGCTTGCCCGCTCTCCTGCGACTCGGTGAGTCAATTTAAGAGGTCAACGCGACCAAGCAGCTTGTGTTGCGCATCCGAGTCCCGGCGAGACACGCCAAGACGCGCGCTGCGTCACGCCACTAGCGCTGCCCGCTCCATCGACGCGCGTGCCCAGGCCGCGGCCGCATCCTCGTCGAACAGCTCGGCGAGCTTCTTCATCATCGTCCCCCCGAGCTCCTCGGCGTCCACGATCGTCACCGCGCGGCGGTAGTAGCGCGTCACGTCATGCCCGATGCCGATGGCGATCAGCTCCACGGCGTTCCGGCCCTCGATGTCGCGGATCACATCGCGCAGGTGCTTCTCCAGGTAATTGCCGGGATTGACCGAGAGCGTGCTGTCGTCCACCGGCGCGCCGTCGCTGATGACCATGAGAATGCGCCGATGCTCCGGCCGCGCCAGCAGGCGCCGGTACGCCCAGGTCAGGGCCTCGCCGTCGATGTTCTCCTTGAGCAGCCCCTCGCGCAGCATCAGCCCGAGATTCTTCCGGCTCCGCCGCCAGGGCGCATCGGCCGCCTTGTAGATGATGTGGCGCAGATCGTTGAGCCGCCCGGGATTGCGCGGCTTGCCCTCCGACACCCAGCGCTCGCGGCTCAGCCCGCCCTTCCAGGCGCGGGTCGTGAAGCCGAGCACTTCCACCTTCACCGCGCAGCGCTCCAGCGTGCGCGCGAGGATGTCGCCGCACATCGCCGCCACCGTGATCGGCCGGCCGCGCATCGACCCGGAGTTGTCGATCAGGAGCGTGACCACGGTGTCGCGGAATTCGGTGTCCCGCTCGCGCTTGTAGGACAGCGCCAGCATGGGATTGACGACCACCCGCGCCAGGCGCCCCGCGTCCAGCAGTCCCTCCTCCAGATCGAAGTCCCACGCCCGCGTTTGCTGCGCCAGAAGGCGGCGTTGCAGGCGATTGGCGAGCTTGGAGACCATGCCCTGGAGATGTTGCAGTTGCTGATCGAGCTGCTGGCGGAGCCTCGTGAGCTCGTCGGGGTCGCAGAGATCCTCAGCGTGGACCTCCTCGTCGAAGGCGCGCGTGTAGGCGCGGTACCCCGCCTCAGTATCGACATTCGGCTTCTCGCGCCGCGGCTGCGGACCGCCGGGCCGATCGTCGCCCTCGGCCGCCGCGGCATCGTCGTCTGCGGTGTCAGTGCTCTCGTCGTCGGCCGCCTCGCCCTCAACCTGCTCGGGCTGCGCGCCGAGCATGCTCTCGGTCTCGCTCTGCGCCTCCCCTTCGCCTTCGGCGCTGTTGTCCTGCTGTCCCGATTGTTCCGCGCCGTCCTCGCCGTCCTCGCTGCTCTCGGGCTCCGCCTCGACCTCCGCCTCGGCGAGTTCGAGGGCGGCGAGCAGCTTGCGCGCCGCGCGCGTGAACGATGCCTGATCGTTCTGCGCTGCCGCCATCTCGATGAGCGCGGCGTCCGCATGTTCGCCGAGCGTGTCGCGCCACAGGGAGAGCACGCGCTTCGCCGCTGCCGGCGCCGCCTCGCCCGACATCCGCTCACGCGCCAGCAGCGCGAGCGCATTCGCGACCGGCAGCTGATCCTTGCGGGTCATCCGGTCGTAGCCCTCGGCCTCGCACTCCTCGCGCAGCCGCGACCGCAGGTTCTGCGCGACACCAAGCATGCGCTGCGAGCCGACCACCTCGACGCGCGCCTGTTCGAGCGCGTCGTACACATCCTTGGCCTCGCGCCGTCCCGGCATGCGTGCTTGGTGAATCGTGTCGTCGTGGTGGCGTAGACGGAGCGCGATACTGTCGGCCGCGCCGCGCAGCCGGGCCATCTCGGCGGGGGGGAGCGCCCGTGTCGGCAGCGGCAACCGCGCGCGCTTGCCAGCGAGCGACGACGGGCCGGGCTGGAACGCAACCTGCACGTCGTCGGTGTGCGCCATCGCGCGCAGGGCGCCGGTGGTGGCACGCTTGAATTCCTCGGACTTGCTGTTGTCCTTGCTGGTCCCGCTCATCGCTGTGCCCGTCTCAACTCGCGCCGTCTCAAACTTGCGCCGGCGGCGGATCGAACGTCCAGCTTAGGCCCCGCGCCGGAAGAATGCCCCGGTGGCGATCTCCTCGCCGAAGCAGCGCTGATAGTATTCGGCGACGGTCGAACGCTCCGCCTCGTCGCACTTGTTGAGGAACGTCACCCGGAACGCGAAGCCGATATCGCCGAAGATGCGCGCGTTCTCAGCCCAGGTGATCACCGTGCGCGGCGACATCACGGTCGAGATGTCGCCGTTGATGAAGCCCGCCCGCGTCAACTCCGCGAGCGCGACCATGCTCTCGATCCGCTTGCGCATCGCCTTGTCGTTCTCGTCGATCGCCATCTTGGCCAGGACGATCTCGGTCTCCATCGCGTGCGGCAGGTAGTTCAGCGTCGCCACGATGTTCCAGCGGTCCATCTGGCCCTGATTGATCTGCTGCGTGCCGTGATAGAGGCCGGTCGTGTCGCCGAGACCGACCGTGTTGGCCGTCGCGAAAAGGCGGAAGCTCGGATGCGGCCGGATCACGCGGTTCTGGTCGAGCAGCGTCAGCTTGCCCTCGACCTCGAGTACGCGCTGGATGACGAACATGACGTCGGGCCGGCCCGCGTCGTATTCGTCGAACACCAGTGTGCAGGCGTGCTGCAGCGTCCAGGGAAGGATGCCCTCGCGGAACTCGGTAACCTGCTTGCCATCCTTCAGGACGATCGCGTCCTTGCCGATCAGGTCGATGCGGCTGATGTGGCTGTCGAGATTGACGCGGATGCAGGGCCAGTTGAGCCGCGCCGCGACCTGCTCGATATGCGTGGACTTGCCGGTGCCGTGATATCCCTGGATCATCACGCGGCGGTTGAACGCGTATCCCGCGAGGATCGCGAGCGTCGTGTCCTTGTCGAAGCGGTAGGCGTCGTCGATGTCGGGCACATGCTCCGTGCGTAGCGAGAACGCCGGAACCTCCATGTCGCTGTCGACGCCGAAGATCTCGCGGGCATTGACCGTCGTGTCCGGCATGTTGATCGCCGAGGTCGGCGACACAGCCCGGTCGGAGAGGACGGCAACGTTGTTCATCAGCCAGCGATCCTGTGTTCAATGCGGGGAGTTTAGACCCTGAGCCGTCCGATTGGGTAGGCAGGCGCCCATACCGGACCGAACCCCAAGGCGCGTCAACCGGTTGCGGCGAGATGTGGCTCTGTGTTCAGCCGTCCGCGCACCGCGGCGTAAGCAAGGTTGATATCCTTCAGACGCTCCTCCGCCGCACGGTCGCCGTTGTTGGCGTCCGGGTGGTGCTTCTTGGCGAGTTCCTTGTAGCGCGACTTCAACTCGTCGAGCGTCACGGGCCAGCCGAGGCCGAGCGTGGCCAAAGGCTGCCGCATCTCTGCCGGCGCCGCGTCGTGCTCGCCGTCGTGCCGTCGGCCGCTCGATGGACGACGCGCGTTCAGCACGTGGAGCGGATCGCGCAGAAGCTCCTCGTCGATCATGCCGCCGAGCCGTCCGAGAGGCCAGGTCGGCCGCTGCCATCCGGTGTCGGCGCGCAACTGCGCCTCGATCTCGCCGGGCGTCATGCCACGGTAAAAATCCCAGCCAGCGTTGTATGCGCGAACGTGCTCAAGGCAGAACCAGTGGTAGTCGTTGAGAGCCGTCCGCGATTTCGGCGCGCGGTACTCACCGGCGGCGTCACAGCCGGGCATATCGCAACACTGGCCAGGCGCCCCTGGATCGGGCGCGTAGGCCCGGGGACGCGAGGTTCTTCGGGTCATCGCTGCGATATGTGCGGCGGCGGCGACGCTTTGCAAAGAGGATTTTGCTATGCGCAGGCCGCGTCCAATCTCCATCCAGGACGTGATAGAGGGCGGCGGACCCATGCGTTTCACGAAAGAGGTTATCGCGTTCTGTTTGCTGGCGCTCGGCGCCTGCGCTGCGACCTATCCGGTGTACCCGCAGGTACCTGCCCCGCTGGCCGAACAGGTGACAGCGCCGCCGACATCGGCCGTCCCGCAGATCTGGCAGCCCGGTCACTACGACTGGAACGGCAGCGGCTATGTGTGGAAGCCGGGAAGCTGGGTGCCGCGCTCCGGGCACGGCACGCTCTGGCAGGACGGCTACTGGGTCCGGCACGGCGACAGGTACGAATGGGTTCCGGCCCATTGGACGTAAATGCCGCGCTCCACGACACTGTGATCGCAGTTGTATAGCCGGTGGGTGGAACGGCGGTTATGCTTCGCGCGGAATTACTTGGACTGCGGGTGTGCTGTGGGCTCATTCCGTGCTCTTGTCTGGTTCTGGGGTTTTCTCGCATGCGGCGGCGCGCTCGGCGCCGCAGCACTGCAGTACGCTGGTCCGCCGCGGGCCGCCGCCCCCGCGGCGGAGGCGGCCGCGCCCGCGCCGCAGGCCGCCCCTCCTGCGACGCGCGAGTCCCCCGTGGTCGCGCCGCAGCCTGTGGCCGCGACCGCTCCGCTGCAGCCGGCGGCCATCGGCGAAACCGCCCCCGCCTCGCCACCAACCCCTGCCTCGCCGCCAATCCACGCCCTCCAAGCGCCCCTGGCGACTGCTCCCGTCGGATCCGAACCGCCGTCGGTGGCCCGATCGGCGGCTGGACGCGGACATGCTGCCCAGACTCCCCGCGCCGAGCCGCGCCGCAGGGCCGTCGCGCGAGCCAAGCCGGTGCCCGTCGCACCACCTGACGCGACGGTCCGCGATCCGGCAGCCGTCCGGATGTGGCAGCCCGGACCTGCGCCCTACCCCACACCTCCGCCCTACATCGTACCCGGTCCACGCGTGGTCGGCGTTTATGTTACCGGTCCGGATGGCATCCGGTACTTCCATGCACAGCCCTAGCGCGCGATCGCGAACGATCGGCGCATTAGGACGTTCGCCTCGAAGCTCGAGGAGGGCGTCGCATGAAGATTCACATCGCGCTGCTTGCTGCCGGATTGCTCGGCGGTCCGGCGGCAGCACCGGCTCAGCCGTTCATCATCCCTCTGTCCCCGCAGCCTGAGCGTAACCCGCCACCACCGCCACCGCCCTCACCGGTGCCGGTCGCGCCGCCGCAGGCCGGGCCTGCCGTGACGGTCCCGCCGAATACGGTCGGCGCCACGACAACAACGACGACGGTAGTGCCGACGACGCCTCCGCCGGATTCGCCCTGAAGGGTTTGACGTCGCCGCCGCCTGAGCGGACCCTTCGTTGATGATGGTCACGCGAGTCCAACGGATTGAGGCAGCCCTCCGGCGACTGTTCGCGCCGGCGGAGTTGGCTGTGATCGACGACAGTCATCGTCATGCCGGGCACTCCGGGCACCGGCCCGAGGGCGAGACGCACTACACCGTTCTGGTGGTCTCCCAGGCATTCCGAGGGCAGAGCCGGGTGGCCCGCTCGCGCGCGGTCCACGAAGCACTTGCCGCCGAATTCGGGGACGGCCTGCATGCACTGTCGTTGACGCTCCGAACGCCGGAGGAGCATTCACGAAATCCGAATTGACGGGCCGGTCGCGATCTTCGGAGTTGACAGGGTTGTTACGCGAACGGCGCCGTGATAGGTTCTGCCACAGAATGTTCTCTTGGCGGGCGGAGAAAAACGGTGTTGGCCCAAAGCCGGCTAGTCAATCGGAATGTCACGGCCTCACGCGGCCGGACCAGCATGCGGCTCGAGCCGGAGCTGTGGGACGCGCTCGAGGAGATCTGCCTGCGCGAAAACCTGACACTCGGCGAGATCGTCCGCCGCGTCGAAGGCGACCTCGACGAAGGTGGACGCACCAGCGCGGTGCGCGTTTTCGTGCTGCGCTATTACCGCGAGGCCGCGACGCAGAACGGCCATGTTTCCGCCGGCCACGGTAAGCTCGCCAGTTCCCACGCCCCCGAGATCGCGCGCGAGTCCGATGGACGCGGAGCGGACTCCGCCTAGGTTTCGGTCCCCTCGACGCGTGGCCCGGTGTAGAAGGCGGGCCAGCGCCGACGCACCGCTTCCCGGTCGCTGGCATAGGCGTAGCAGCTGTCGAGCAACCGCGGCCGTTGCGGCGCCTCGTTGTGCGTGGGAGCGGGGGCGCGCTTCGTGCGAACGACAACCATCGTCTGCAGGGCCGTGGTCGCCATCTGCTGCAGCAACTCGCGCAAATGCGTGCAGCCGATCGTCCCGGCCAGGCGCTGCCCGGCGAGCTTGAGGAAGCCCGGTGCGACCGTCAGGCCGGCGAGCCGGGCGAAGCTTTCGGCGCCGCCTGGACAGATCGCGAACGGGCCATATTCGGTCGCCGCTTCCGCCGCGACGATCAGCATGTCCTCGTTCACGGTCAGCCGCGCCAGCATCCCGTGCAGCGGCTCGCCGGGTGCGACGTGGCCCCGGTCGAGATTGTCGAAGCCGTAGCTCTTCGTATCGGTCAGCTGCGCCTCGATGTCGAACAGCCCATCCACACGGCGGTAGCCTCGGATCGTGATGCTCCGCGTGTGAAGCAGTTCGCGCGCGGCGGGCTGGGTCATCGGCATCTTCGGGCTCAGGCCTGCGGCGGCTCGCCGGCGACCGGCTGCCCGCCGAGGGTCGTCATCAGCGCCGTCACTTCCGCGATCGCCGCGTCGGCGTCGGCGGGATCCGTCCCCTTCGCCACGATCGCGACGCCGCTGCCGGAGGCGCGGTAGTAGGGATAGCTGCCGATGTCGAGCGCGGGATGGCGCGCCTGAATGGCTGCCAGCCCTTCCGCGATCGTCCCCTCCGCCACGCGCTGGGCGTGTACCGCGCGCGCGACGATTGGCGGGCCCCCGGCGAGCGTTGGGGCGAGCGTCTCGAACATCGCCTGCATCACCCGCGGCACCCCGGCCATGACATAAACGTTCCCGATGACGAACCCGGGTGCGACTGAGATCGGGTTGTCGATCAGTGTCGCCCCGCGCGGCATCGTCGCCATGCGCTGCCGCGCTGCGTTGAATTCGCCGCCGTTGCGCTGGTACTGTGCCGCCATTCGCGCCCACGCCTCCGGATGCGGTTCCCACGGCACGCCGAAGGCGGCCGCGATGCACTCGCTGGTGATGTCGTCGTGGGTCGGCCCGATGCCGCCGGTCGTGAACACATAATCGAATCGCGCCCGAACCTCGTTCACGGTGTCGATGATCGTCTCCGAAATATCCGGGATGATACGGACCTCGCGCAGCGGGATCCCGATCTCGCCGAGCCGGCTTGCCAGGAACTTGATGTTGGCATCCTGTGTCCGCCCCGACAGCACCTCGTTGCCGATGACCAGCAGGCACGCGGTCGGGTTCGACGGGTCGGACATCGTCTCTCCTACAGGAAATCGCGCAGCAGGGGCACGAGCGGGCGGTCGGCCTCGGGCATCTTGTAATCCCCGAGCTTCTCCGGCGCGACCCAGGTCAACGCCTGCCCCTCCCGCGCGGTGACGAGCCCCTTCCATCGCCGGCAAAGAAACAGCGGCATCAGCACGTGGAACTGCGGGTAGCCGTGGCTCGCGAACGCGAACGGCGCGAGGCAATTCTGCGCCACGTCGATTCCGAGCTCTTCGCGCAGCTCGCGGATCAGTGCTGCCTCCGGCGTCTCGCCGGGATCGACCTTGCCGCCCGGGAATTCCCAGAGGCCGGCCATCTTCTTGCCTTCGGGGCGGCGCGCGAGCAGCACCCGTCCGTCGATGTCGATCAGCGCGCAGGCGGCGACCAGGACGATCGGCTTGGGCGTGTCGTCATGCGCAGCATCCGAACGCGCGGCATCGGCGTTCAGATCGTCCCGGGTTGCCTCGAAACACAGCACCTTCTGCTCGCCGCCGCGCGCGAGGAATTTGCGCGTGGCAGTCCCGACCTGCCGGAACCCGATCCGCCGTAGCACCGCCGCCGACCCGCCGTTGTCGGTCGCGGTGGTCGCGTCGATGCGGTCGATGTCGAGATTGGCGAAGGCCCAGTGCACCAGCCGCCCGACCGCTTCGGTGGCGACTCCGTGCCCCCAGTAGCGACGCGCCACCCAGTAGCCGAGATCCGCCGTCCGCGGCTTGCGCCCGAGCCGCAGCCCGACGCCGCCCACGAGGGTCTCCTGCTCGCCGTCCTTCCCCGTGATGGCCAGATGGAACGCGCGTCCCGACAGCAATTCGCGGCGCGACGACGCGATCCATTTCTGCGCATCGGTCCGGTCATAGGGAAACGGCACCGCCGCGAGCATGCGGCAGACCTCGAAGTCGTTGAGCAGACGATGAAGGTCGGCCACGTCGCCCGGCTCGTGGGGGCGGAGCGACAGACGCTCGGTGGCGAGCGGCTCGAAGGCGACCGTGGCGGGGACGTCCTGCAGAAATCAGCTCCGGTATGAGCCGTTGATGTCGACATAGCCGTGCGTCAGGTCGCAGGTCCAAACCGTCGACCGGCCGCCGCCGAGGCCGAGATCGACGGTGATCGCCACCTCGCAGCCCTTCACATGCGCGACCACCGGCGCCTCGTCGTAACCCGGTACCACGGCGCCGTTGCGCGCCATCCATACCCCGCCGATCGCGACCGACAGCTTGTCCCGATCCGCCACCTCGCCGGATTTGCCGACCGCCATGACGATGCGCCCCCAGTTCGCGTCCTCCCCGGCGATCGCGGTCTTCACCAGCGGCGAGTTGGCGATGGCGAGCGCAACCCGCTTGGCCGACTTCGCGGAGGTCGCCCCCATCACCTCGACCTGGATCAGCTTCTGCGCGCCCTCGCCGTCGCGCACCACCTGGAGCGCCAGGTCATGCAGCACCTCGGTCAGCGCACGGCGGAAATCGTTCAGCGCCCGCCCGCCCTCGACCGGCACGCGACTATGCTGGGCCTGGCCGGTGGCGAACAGCAGGACGGTATCCGAGGTCGAGGTGTCGCTGTCGACCGTCGTGCAGTTGAAGGTACCGTCGACGCCGCGGCGCAGTGTGTTCTGCAGCGCCGCCGCCGGGATGCGCGCGTCGGTGAAGACGAAACAGAGCATCGTCGCCATGTCCGGCGCGATCATGCCGCTGCCCTTGGCGAAACCTGTGATCCGCACTTGCCCGTCGCCGAGCTCACAGGTGCGGGTTGACGCCTTGGGGAAGGTGTCCGTCGTCATGATCCCGCGCGCGGCATCCTCCCACGCGTCCGCTCGCAAACTGCCGTGCAAAGCCGGCAATGCCACGGTGATGCGCTCATGCGGCAGCAACTCACCGATCACGCCGGTGGACGCGAGGAACACCTGCCGGGGCGGGCAGTCAACGAGGCCGGCGGCCGCCTGCGCCGTCGCCTTCGCCGCCTCCGCGCCGGCGCGGCCGGTGAAAACGTTGGCGTTGCCCGCGTTCACCAGCAACGCCCGCGCTCGTCCTTGCGGCAGCGCGGCCCGGCACCAATCGATCGGAGCGCCCGGGCAGCGGTTGCGCGTGAACACGCCGGCGACCGACGTCCCGGCGGCGAATTCCGCCATCACGAGATCGGTGCGGTTCTGGTAGCGGATCCCCGCCGCCGTCGCGCCGAGCCGGACACCCGCGATCGGCGGCAGCTCGGGGAACGGGACCGCGAGCGGCGAGACCGGCAGGGCCATCGGCTCAGGGCTTCTGGGGTTGCGCGCCGGGCGCCGGCGGCGGTTCGGCGAGGTCGGTGGCGCGCTGCGCCGTGCCGTCGAGATTGAAGCGCTCGATCTTCGCCGCCGCGGTCGCGTCCGCGACGATCTTCTTGACCCCGTCCTGGATCATCTGCTGCCGCAGCTCGTCATGCGCCTGCTCGAACGTCGGCGGGGGCGATTGCCGGGTCTCCAGCACCAGGATTACGTGCCAGCCGAATTGCGAATGCACCGGCGTGTCGGAGATCTGGCCGGGTTTCATCGAGAAGGCGGCCGTAGCGAATTCCGGCACCATGTCGTCCTTCTTGAACCACCCGAGATCGCCGCCGTTCGCGGCCCCCTGGTCGGTGCTGTATTTCTTTGCCAGGTCCTCGAAGCTCGCGCCCTTCTTGAGCTGGGCGATGACGTCCTTTGCCTGATCCTCGCTGGCGACGAGGATATGGCGCGCGTGCACCTCTTCCGCGCCCGGCTTGTTCGCGACGGTCGCGTCATACTGCTTCTTGATCGCGGCCTCGGTGACCAGCGGCCCGACCGCACGGGAGATGAGCGCGGTCTGGAGCGCCTGATCGGCCGCGAGCCGCATCTGCCGCTTCACCGCAGGATCGTCCGCCAGTCCGTTCTTCGCAGCCATCGCGACCAGGGCCTGCTGATCGATCAGCTGGTTCAGCACGAGGGGGTACAGCTGCTGCGGCGGCATGCCGCGGAACTGCGCGGGAAGACCCTGCGCGGCTGCGGCGATGTCGCTGAGGTGGATCTCGTCGTTGTTGACCTTGGCCACGACCGGATCGGCCGCCGCCGACGTGCCGGCGGTGGCCGGAGCGGCGGGTTTGGGCCCCGTCGCCGGCGCGGGTGCCTGCGCGATGAGCGCGCCTGAGAGAACCGCCACGGCAGCAATGGCGATCGGTGGGGTGAGCCGCATGATGGATCCTTGCGTGATGGGGTGGATTATCGCGGAACGCTTGCGCCTCCACAAGTTGCGGGCCGCCGGACGAGGGGTGTCGAGTGTGTCACCCACCGGCGCCCGGAGACATCCACCGGGCCTTCACGACTTCGACGCGACCGCGTAACTGCCCTATCGTTGACCCGGCCCCGACCGGCTCCTATTTCACTGGGTCGATCCCGAGTGCCGCGCCGACAGGGGAAGACGCCCCGTCCGTCGCTTCCGCGGTCACGGCCGCCCGTACCGTGGAAGGTTCCATGCTGAACAGTATCGCCCGCGCCATCTTCGGCACCGCCAACGACCGGTCGCTGAAGGCGTACCAGCGCCGGGTGCCGCAGATCAATGCGCTCGAGCCCGCCATGGCCGCCCTCTCGGACGAGGAGCTCGCCGCCAAGACGCCCGAATTCCGGCAGCGCCTCGCGAACAGCGAAACCCTCGACGACCTGTTGCCCGAGGCCTTCGCGGTGGTGCGCGAGGCGTCCAAGCGCGCGCTCAGCCTCCGCCACTTCGACGTGCAGCTGATCGGCGGCATGGTGCTGCACGAGGGCAAGATTTCCGAGATGAAGACCGGCGAGGGCAAGACCCTCGTCGCGACGCTCCCCGTCTATCTCAACGCCCTCGCCGAGAAGGGCGTGCACGTCGTTACCGTCAACGACTACCTCGCGCGCCGCGACGCCGAGTGGATGGGCGAGATCTACCGCTTCCTCGGCATGACCGTCGGCGTGATCGTGCACGGTATGGACGAGCGCGAGAAGCGGCAGGCCTACGCCTCGGACATCACGTACGGCACGAACAACGAATTCGGCTTCGACTATCTCCGCGACAACATGAAGTACTCGCTGGCCGACATGGTGCAGCGCCCGTTCTCGTACGCGATCGTCGACGAGGTGGACAGCATCCTCATCGACGAGGCGCGCACCCCGCTGATCATTTCCGGCCCGGCCGAGGATTCGTCGGACCTCTACCGGCAGGTGAACGCGATCGTCCGCGATCTCGTGGTCGATCCCGAGACCTACGAGAAGGACGAGAAATTCAAGACGGTGACGCTGACCGAGATGGGCGGCGAGCGCATCGAGGAGATGCTGAACGAAGCCGGCGTCATCACCGAAGGCAATATGTACGACATCTTCAACGTCTCGGTCGTGCACCACGTGCAGCAGAGCCTGCGCGCGCACACGCTGTTCGCCCGCGACGTTGACTACATCGTCCGCGACGACAAGGTCGTCATCATCGACGAGTTCACCGGCCGCATGATGGAAGGGCGCCGCTATTCCGAGGGTCTGCATCAGGCGCTGGAGGCGAAGGAGGGCGCCACCGTTCAGCCGGAGAACCAGACGCTCGCCTCCATCACGTTCCAGAACTATTTCCGCCTCTATCCGAAGCTCGCCGGCATGACCGGCACGGCGATGACGGAAGCCGACGAGTTCGCCGAGATCTACAAGCTCGAATCCGTCGAGATCCCGACCAACGTGGCTGTCGTTCGCAAGGACGAGGACGACGAGGTCTATCGCACCGCCGGCGAAAAATACGAGGCGGTCGCAAGCCTCATATCCGAGGCGCGCGGACGCGGACAGCCGGTTCTGGTCGGCACGACGAGCATCGAAAAGAGCGAAGTCATCAGCGGCATCCTCAAGAAGAAGAAGGTGCCGCATGCTGTGCTGAACGCGCGCTTCCACGAGCAGGAAGCGACGATCGTGGCGCAGGCTGGCGCGCCCGGCGCCGTGACGATCGCGACCAACATGGCGGGCCGCGGTACCGACATCAAACTCGGCGGCAACGTCGAGATGCGGCTCAAGCTGGAGCTCGCGGGCATTACCGACCCCGCCGAGCTGACCAAACGCTCGGAGCGGATCCGCGAGGAGATTGCCGAGAACCATGAAAAGGTGAAGGCCGCGGGCGGGCTGTTCGTCATCGGCACCGAGCGCCACGAGAGCCGGCGCATCGACAACCAGCTGCGCGGTCGATCCGGGCGGCAGGGCGACCCCGGCGCGTCGCGCTTCTTCCTCTCGCTCGAAGACGATCTGATGCGGATCTTCGGGTCGGAGCGGATGGGCGGGATGCTGCAGCGCCTCGGCCTGAAGGAAGGC
>DATAPS010000588.1:0-4869 GCA_036265085.1 Acetobacteraceae bacterium
GTGCGGGCCGGCTCAGGCGCCGCCGCTACGGCGGCGGTAGGCGGCGGCGAGCCCGAGCAGGCCCACGCCGAGCACCGCGATCGTCGCGGGCTCGGGCACCGGCGCGATGGGCCCCTGCGGAATGGCGCCCTCGACGAACAGCGACGAGAGGTCGTTGGCGCCGCAGGCGTCGCGGAGGCACGGGCCGACGCCGAACAACTCCTGCCAGGAGAGCAGGTCGGAGGAATGTGTCAGCAGCACGTTGCTGGCGAAGGCATTGCCCCTCGCCAGCGGCGAGATGACGATCTCCTCCAGGGTGCGCGCCGGATCGTCGCCGCCCTCAGTCTCGTCCCACCAGATCACGATCGCTCCATTGTCCTTGTAGGCCTGCGAGGCCTCGATTTGCGGAACGATCATCGAGAGGAAGTTATCGCCCTGAGCGATCTCGGCCTGATCGCCGGTGTAATGGACGCCGCCATAGGTGAAGCCATTGGTCAGCGCGCTGTGCGAGTCGTTGTACTGGTCCGGCGTGATCCAGTTGTAACGGGCGACCGTGTTGTTCGCGAGATCGGTTTGCAGCTGGTCGAGCGGCGCGTAGTGGGACGCGAGCGGGTTCGAGGGCGTGGTGTCATCGCCACCGTTCGTGGTGGTGAAAAACGCCATCGGGTTGTGCTTGGCGGCGTAATTGTATTGGTTGCTGCCGTTGTACGGATTTGTGTAATCCGGCGACGTTCCCGAGAAGTTGTTCAGCGGCACGGTCCATTGGCTCTTCGGCAGAACGGTGTTCGTGAGCTGGTTCTGCGCATTCAGCACATGATCGATGCCCTCCTGATATGATTTCCAGGCGATGCCCTTCATCTGGAGATAGTTGCTCAGACTCTGCGTCGTCGATTGATTGGTGCCGCCCGGGCCGAAGGGCGGGTTGTCGTTGAACACACCGAGATTCGAACCGGCCTCCGACCAGATGTAGTTCGGCTCGGATGGGTGAATGCCCGTCCCGGCGTTCTGATAGTTCGTGGCGTAGGACACCTGGGCGGCGTTGGGATTGCCGGGGGTGATCAGGCTGTTCTGGAATGGTGCCGCGGGATTGCCGAATAGCTGGTCGGGACTCGCCTGCGACGCAGGCTGCGTGAAGTTGTGGTTCTCCATCGCGATGACGAAGACGTCCCCGATGGGGGATGCCTGAGCCGCGACGGGTACAGCGACCAAAGCGGTTAGACCGAGCAAGAGCGAACGGGCCGTCATATGGCGTCTCCTTTTGATGACGGTGGCGTTACCATTTGTTTAGCGAAGCTCGGAGAAACGCGTGTCACGGGCGCGAGAAGATTACGTGAAAGTACTTGCCGGATCACTTCGGCCACGCGTCGTCATCAATCCGCAAAGCGGCGACGCAGCGTTGAGGCAGGCGGCGGAAGCGGACCGTCCTCCGCGATGGCGTTCTCCGTGAGCCAGCGCTCCGAGTTCTCGGCAAGCGCCGCGTAGAGCGCGGCCGCGCGGGCTCGGGCGGGGAGGCCGGGCCAGTCCTCTGGCAGGATCGCTCGCGGCAGATGCGGGTCGCGCAGTGCCACGCGCCGCCACTCGTGGATCAGCACCATTCGTGCGATCAGCGCCTCAAGCGGCGCATCCGGAACGGGGGCCTCCGGGAAGGTGTCGAGGAACCGGCGGTAGCGCGCGGCCAGGTCGTCGAGCGGCCAAGCGCGGAGTGCGAGACGGCGGGCTGTGTCCGAGTCGGTCTCCGCGTCGAGCAGCAGCAGGCCCGGCGCCTGGGGAGCCGGATCGTGGCCGCAACCGACCATCACGCCGCCGCCGGCCGCGCCGTAACCTGCCCCGGTGAGCAGTGCGCGCACCGCCTCGCGTCCCTCGCCTGGCTCCACGAGTGCGATTCGGAAACGACCTCCCCAGGGCGGCGTGAGCGTTCCGTAGATGCGGGGCGCCGCCGCCTCGGTCTCGCGCAGGCCGTGCTGCGCCAGGCGGTAGAAGCTGTTGCGCCCGACACGCCGCCGCGCCAGCCAGTTCGCGGCGGCAAGACGCGAGACGGCAGTTCTGACGACCCCGTCGCCCACGTCCATCGCCCGAAACAGCGTAAGCAACGTGCCGAGCCACAGCGCGCCGCCACGCGGTGCAATGGCGTCACCATACAGCGTGATGATCAGCGAGCCGGTCCGGGAGGGCTGGTCGCGAAGCCGGGCGAGAATGGCGTCGAGCACGGCTGGAGTGTCCCCCGCTTAGCGCCCGGCGAACAGCGGCCTCCCCAGAATGCTGTCGGGCAGCAGATAATCGAGCTGCAGCGTCAGCTGGCCGAAGACGCCAACGGCGTGCCCTATATTCTTTGTTGCAGGAAACAGAGCCTCGACTGCAAATTCCCTCCCATTGCCCTGCGTGTACGAGAAGCCAGGCGCGATCGTCAGGGTCCTGAACTTGCCGTCCCTGGTGGCGGATGGCTGCGATAGCACCACCTCGACGATCGGGGTAAGTGCACGAAGCAAGGGCGGCAGATCGGCGTCGGTCACTTTGGAGACGAGATAAGGGATCGAGTACTGAACTGAGAACCCTGCGTTCAGCGCGTTCGGCCGACTGCCCTCGCCGAATGCGTAGCCCGCGAACCCGGTGACCGCGAGCGGACGCTGAAAATCGACCGGCACATCGCCGAACCCATTGCCGAAGCCCGGCTGCGTTGCGCCATGCGACGAACCTGTCACACGCTTGTTCCCGGTGCCCCCGATCTCCTGATCGAGCAGAACCGAGAAGATGAACTCGTGTGTCTGGCTCTGGATCGCTTCGTATTTGAGCTGAAGATCGACATTCATGAAGCCGGTGGCCGTCGGGACTTTGACGACGCCGTCCTCGATCTCGATGCCAAGCCGTTCCGTGATGGTCTTGGCGTAGGTACCTTTGAACGTCGGTTCCAGCCCCGAAGGAGCGGGCTCGGCGCCGTCGGTGGTCCAGAACGCGTCGGCGGCGGTATACGCGGTCGCCGGCACCGGAGCCAGCGCGGCGAGCACCACCAGCACTCCGCTACAGGCGTGCAGGTCGAGACACCGTCGTACCGATGCTGGCCGGCGCGAAACGCTACTCGTCCGAAGGAAGTTGTTCGACAAGGCCGGTCGCGCCCGCTCCGGATCCGTCTCCGTCAGTGCCGCGCGGAACGCGGCGACGGCTTCCTCCAAGCCGCGCCGTTCCACTTTCGCGTCCGCCGATCCGCCAAAGCGCCGTGCCAAGATTGTTCTGTGTCGCGGCCCATTCGTAGGGGTTGCGATCGCGCGTCCGTTCGCCGAGCGCCGCGCGAAACGTGGCGACGGCTTGCACCAAGCGCCCGGTATCGCTCTGGCGCTCGCCAAGGGCGGAGAGGGCCGAGCCGAGGTCATTCTCGACCGTGGCCCAGTCCAGCGGCACGCGATCGCGTGAAAGGTGCTTCAGTGCGCGGCCGTAGATCGCAATCGCCTGTCCGAGTGCTTCGTTGTCGCCGCGCTCCTCGCCATGACGCTGCATCGCATCCGCCTGCCGCCAGAGCAAGGTTCCCGTCGTCTGCGGCTCACCGGACGGAACGAGTGTCGCGGCTTCCCCGAACAGGTCAGCGGCTTCCTCGTAATTCAGCGCCGCAAGCTCGAGCTCGCCCTCCGCCGCAACGGCTTGCGCCGCCTGAAGCATCTGTTTGACGACAGCAGCTTCGGCTTCGCGCGCCAGCCGCCGCGCCTGTGCCGCGGCGGCTTCGGACGTCCTGGCGACATGCTCTTGCGCGACCGGGTTTTCCGGTTGCAGCGCCACGATGGCCGCCGTGGCCTTGCGGAACTGCGCGACGACTTCGGCGAACTTGTCGAGGAGCCGGTCGTCCGGCACGTCGGCCTCCCCGAGCGTCGCCAGCATCTTGCGCATGGCTCCCTGCGTCACGCCGAGCTTGGCCGAGAGAGCGACGACCCGGTCGGCGAGCGGCCCGACCGCCCCAGCGGCGGCGGCCTACGTCAGTTGCTGCACCTCGTGAGCCGAGAGTCCGATGGATCGTTTCCGCGCGAACATCGGTGAGGACGACGCCGGCGGATGTCATCGCCGATCAGTCGTTACGAGGCTGGCTGCCGGGGGCGCCCAGGCCGGCGCGCACGCTGCTTATGGAGATGTCTCCGGACAGCCTTGCTTTCTCGACCTTCACCCCGGCGCCCGACGCCGTGATGTCGGAGAGGCGGAGGTTGGCGGCCTCGATGTCGCGCAGATTCACCCCGGTCGCTGCCGCGGCCGCGGGCTCGTGTTGTCGGACCAGCTCGATGAGTCGCTTGGCCGCCGCGAACAGTTCGGAATCCTGCGCCGCGCCGGCCGCCGCGAGATCCTCCTCGACCACCGCGCGACGACTCTTCGACTCCGGCGCGGCTTCGAGCTGATCGACCGGCACTTTGGGGTAGCGGCGCCTGATCAACTCCTTCAGCCCCGTGTACGCGTCCTTGACGAGCGTATTGGCGATCTCCTTACCGGCGCCGAGCGCCAAGCTGAGAGCGACCGCACTGATCGGCTCCATATTTCGCCATACTCCGAAGCCATCCGCAGGACGATAGGGCTAAACCCCGCGCCGTGTCGCGGCATCTTTCGCGTGTGCCAGGGCCGAGTCCCCCTTTTCGATTGCAGCATCGCGATCCGACGCCTGCCTCAGCCGTTAGATCTTGACCGGCGAGAGTGCCGCCCGGATGACGGGGAGTTACGGCACATGCGAGGTGTGGAGTGCTCGAACGGTCCGAACACACGACGGTGGACGACGACCCGCCACGGATCTCGACGGGCAATGAGGGGCTCGACGACATCCTCGGGGGCGGCATCGATGCGGAGCGGGTCTACCTGTACGAGGGACGGCCGGGCACCGGCAAGACAACGCTTGCGCTGCAGTTCCTGCGCGAAGGCACCCGCCGG
>DATAPS010000589.1:0-3112 GCA_036265085.1 Acetobacteraceae bacterium
GGCGCCGGCCGAAACCGAGTGTGCGTCGCATCGTCATGTTGCGCTGTCCCTACGACCCGTTGCGGTCCGCAGAGCAAAGAACGGGCGGCGCGGTCTGGCAAGCGTCACGATGAGCCGGCGAATTCAAAATCACTCCGGCTGATCAGTACCCTCGAGCGCCAGCCACTTGCGGTGGCCAGCGAAGCGCTCCGCCACGCGATCGATGAAGCATCGCACCTTCGGCGAGAGATGGTGCCGGTGCGGATAGATCGCGTTGATGGAGAGCTCGACGGGGCGGTGGGCCGGCAGCAGCGGGACGAGCGTGCCCGCCGCGAGTTCCTCCACAACGAGGAATGTCGCGGCCAACGTGATGCCGTCTCCGGCGAGCGTCATCAGGCGCAGCACCTCCGCGCTGCCGGTCACAAGATTTCCGCTCACCCGTATGGAGACCGGCTTCCCGTCCGGATCCTCGAACCGCCAGTCGTTCCCGAACGGATAGAACGCGAAGCGGAGGCAGTTGTGCTGGGTCAGGTCCGCGAGCTCCTGTGGCGCCGGGTGCGTAGCGAGATACGATGGCGCGCAGCACAAGACGTGCCGCCACGGCGTGAGCCGCCGCACAATCGCTCCGGAGTCGGGGAGCGGAAGGACCGTGATCGCGAGGTCGTAACCTTCCTCGATCAGGTCGCCGATCCGGTCGCCGACCGTCAGGTCCGGGGAGACGTCGGGGTAGAGCGTCAGATATTCGCTCGCCACAGGTGCCAGGAATCGCGCGATGCTGACGCTCGTGTGCAGCCGCAGCGTGCCGCGTGGGGTTGCGTTGAGGGCGCCAGCGACGCGGTCCGCCTCCTCGAGGTCGGCAAGGATCTGCGCCGCCCGTTCATGGTAGGCGCAGCCCGCTTCAGTCAGGCTCACCTTCCGCGTCGTCCGGTTCACCAGCCGCACGCCGAGCCGGTCCTCCAGCGCCTGGATGTGCTTGCTGATGGCGGTGCCGGACATGCCGAGGCGGCGGGCCGCCGCGGAAAACCCGCCCGTCTCCGCCACGCGATGGAACACTTCCAGGCTCGTCAAGCGGTCCACGGGCCGCCCCGTATTATCTCCATTCGCGTGATGATCCTTATACGGTGGCGCCGATTATCGCATGGTCGGCTCCCGACCATCTTGCCGCAATGCAACGGGCGGCTGTCGCGAAGGCGACCCCTCCGCTCCGGAGGGTGCGATGGGTGAGATGTCGCGGATCAAAGATATCAAGGACGCGGTTGCGAGCGTCGAGGAACGCTCGGTCGTGACCGCGCCGCCGCCGCACCGGGCTCGCGTCGCCAAGCGCGTGGCGCTCGCGTTGGGGTTGCTCGCGGGGGCCGCCGGCGCCGGATATCTCGGACACGAGTACTGGACCACTGGTCGCTTCTTGGTGTCGACCAACGACGCCTATGTGCAGGCCGATTCGACGACGATCGCGCCGAAAGTGTCAGGCTACATCGTCAAAGTTCTGGTGAACGACAACGAACGGGTGCGGACCGGCCAGCTCCTGGCGCAGATCGATGATCGCGACTACCGCACTGCGCTGGACCAGGCACGCGCCAACGTCAGCGCGGCGGACGCGGCTGTCGGCAATCTGAACGCGCAGATCAGCCTCCAGCAAGCCTCGATCGCCGAAGCAGCCGCACAGGTCGATGCGACGCGCGCCTCGTTGTTGTTCGCGACACAGGATGCGAAGCGCTACGCCGCCTTGGTTCCGACACCCGCCGGCAGCCTGCAGCTCGCCCAACAATCCGAGAGCAAGCGCTCGCAGCTTGCCGCGCAGCTGCAGCACGACCAGGCCGCGTTCCTCGCGGCGCAGCGTCAGGTGGCGGTGCTGACGACCGCCCGCGACCAGGCCTCCGCGCAGGCCGACCAGGTGCGCGCGGCGGAGCACCAGGCCGAGCTGAACCTGACCTACACGACGATCGCCGCGCCGATGGACGGCACCGTCGGCGACCGCACCTTGCGCGTCGGCCAGTATGTGACGGCCGGCACCCAGCTGATGGCTGTGGTTCCGCTCCACTCGACCTACGTCGTGGCGAATTTCAAGGAGACACAGCTCGCGGACGTGCGGAGCGGCCAGGCGGCGCAGGTCGCGGTCGACGGCCTGAACGGACGCAGCTTCGCGGGACACGTCGATAGCCTGTCGCCGGCTAGCGGGCTCGCCTTCGCGCTGCTGCCGCCCGACAACGCGACCGGCAACTTCACCAAGATCGTGCAGCGGATCCCGGTGAAGATCCTGCTCGACGACCCCGCCGCCGAGGGCGCGCTGCGCGTCGGCATGTCGGTCGAGCCGACGATCAACACCAAGCCCGCGCCGCCGCCGCACGCCGTTGCCTCTGCCGCGACGAGCGGCCGCGGCTGATCGGAGAAGCTGGCCACGTCCGCAACAACCGCGGGCGCCCGCGTGCAACCGGGCGCGCTGACTACCTGGATCGCCGTGAGCGCCGCTTCGCTCGGGGCGTTCATGGCAGTGCTGAACATCCAGATCGTGAATGCCTCGCTCGCGGACATCCAGGGTGCGATCGGTGCCGGAGCGGACGACGGTGGCTGGATCTCCACCGCCTATCTGGTCGCGGAGATCGTCGCGATTCCGCTCAGTGGCTGGCTCGCGCGGGTGTTCTCGCTGCGTCGCTATCTGATCGCGAACGCGGCGCTGTTCCTGTTCTTCTCGGCAGCCTGTGCCTTCGCCCAGAACCTGTCGCAGATGATTGTCCTGCGCGCCTTCCAGGGCTTCACCGGCGGTGTGCTGATCCCGCTCGCGTTCACGATCATCATCACTTTCCTGCCCAAGGCGAAGCAGCCGATCGGCCTCGCGATGTTCGCGCTGACGGCCACCTTCGCCCCCGCGATCGGCCCGACGATCGGCGGCTATCTGACCGAGAATTACGGCTGGGAGTGGATCTTCTACGTCAACCTGGTGCCCGGCGTGGTGATGCTTGGGATGTTGTGGGCGACTCTACAGCCCGCGCCGATGCAACTCGCACTGCTGCGCGAGGGCGACTGGCTGGGCATCGCCACGATGGCGATCGGGCTGTCCGCGCTGCAGACGGTGCTGGAGGAAGGCAACAAGGACGACTGGTTCGCCTCGCCGTTCATCTTCGACCTGGCGATC
>DATAPS010000590.1:0-6623 GCA_036265085.1 Acetobacteraceae bacterium
CCGTTTGTCCCGGTCTGAGAGTGTCAGAATGTCCCGTTTGTCCCGCCATGTCCCGCTAAATGTCCCGCTAAATGTCCCGCTCGTGTGATGCGCTTCCTAAGAGCAAAAAGCCTTGTCAACGGCCCCCGTTATCGTCTCCGCGAGGGAAGCCCAGGTAACAGCCCGCAGCGCCGGATCCGACCAACGGAAGCCCCCGCCCGCGGCGGTGCTGGAGGCTGAGATGAGCCAAGGTTTCCTCGATATCCTCTCCACGCCGAGTGTTCGCGCCGCCCAGGCCGCGAACGGCAGCCGGGCGATATGGGATCGCATCGGCGCGGATCGCGCGTTCAGACGGTTCACCGCGGACGAACGTCACTTCATCGCGGCGCGGGACAGCTTCTACATGGCGACCGTTTCGGAGTCAGGCTGGCCATATGTGCAGCATCGCGGCGGCCCGGCCGGCTTCCTGAAAGTCCTCGACAATACGACGCTCGCGTTCGCCGATTTTCGTGGCAATCGGCAGTATATAAGCGCGGGCAACGTCGCCGCGGACGACCGCGTCGCGTTGATATTGATCGACTATCCGAACCGGACCCGTCTGAAGATCCTCGCCCACATGGAAGCGCGCGACCTCGCGGCCGAGCCGGAACTTGCCGAGCGCCTCGGGCTTTCCGGCTACAAGGCCAAGCCGGAGCGCGCGTTCCTGCTGCACCTGGAGGCCTTCGATTGGAACTGTCCGCAGCACATCACTCGCCGCTTCACGGCCGCCGAGGTAGAGGAGGTGCTGTCACCGCTTCGGGCCCGCATCGCCGCCCTCGAGGCTGAGAATCAAGCGCTTCGCGCTGGAGAGGGCCGCGCATTTGGAGGAGCATCATCATGAATGAGTCTGCCGAATACCGGCCGCCGGTGCCGCCGTTCACGCCGGAGACCGCGGTCGAAAAGGTCCGCAAGGCCGAAGATGCGTGGAACACCCGGGACCCTGCGAAGGTGGCAATGGCCTACACGCCGGACAGCCGCTGGCGGAACCGGAGCGAGTTCTTCCAGGGCCGGCCGGCGATCATCGAATTTCTGACGCGCAAGTGGAGCAAGGAACGCGATTATCGGCTAATCAAGGAGCTGTGGAGCTTCCGCGAGAACCGGGTCGCCGTCCGCTTTTGCTACGAATGGCATGACGAAGCGGGGAACTGGTTCCGGAGCTACGGCAACGAACTTTGGGAGTTCAACGAGAACGGCCTGATGCGCGCCCGTCACGCGAGCATCAACGACGTGCCGATCGGTGAGGACGAGCGGAAGTTTCACTGGGACAGATCCGGCCCTCGCCCGGCGGATCACCCCGGTCTCAGCGCGCTCGGACTGTAGCGGGGAACGGGCCGATAGCGGATCGAACCGAAAGTTTCCACCATGCCGACGGGTGAGCTCGGTCACGCAGCCATTTCGCCCACGTGCACGACACCGAGCAGCCGCGCCTGGATCAAGTGGTCTTCTTCCAGCTCACGCGCTGGACCTTCGTAGGCGACCTGGCCGTTCACGAGCACATAGGCGTGGTTAGTGATCGGCAGCACCGTCTCGGCGTGGTGCTCGACGATCAACATCGCGACCCGACCGCGCAGCCGTACCAGCGCCTCCGTCACCTCCTTGACGATCGCGGGGGCAACGCCCTCGAACGGCTCGTCGAGCAGGATCAGCTTGCTGGGGACCACGAGCGCGCGGGCGATCGCCACCATCTGCCGCTCGCCGCCCGGGAAAGGACGCTTGCTTGGCTCGGCCGATGCCGACGATTGGCCAAGGATTGACCGGCACGGCGCGTCAGAACGTTGCGGCCACGGCGCGCAGCAGCTCGGGCGTGATCTCCGGGCGCACGCCGAACCACGCTTCGAACGCGAGGCGCGCCTGGTGCACCAGCAGCCCGAGCCCATTGACCGTCAGGTTGCCTCTGGCTCGGGCCTCGGCCAAGAACGGCGTCTCCAGTGGTGTATAGATCAGGTCGCTGACAATGGCGGCCCGCGGCAGACGCGCGAGCGAGACGTCGAGCGCCGATTTGCCGATCATGCCGCGATCGGTCGCGTTCACCAGCAGCGCGACATCGTCCATCGCCTCGTCGCGGTGCTCCCAGCCGAGCGTCGTCAACGGGCCGCCGATCTCCGCCGCCAACTGCTCGGCCCGCGCCGTGGTGCGGCTGACGATCCTGATGTCGCGCGCGCCGTGCTCGAGCAGGGCGGCCACGACTGCCCGCGCGGCGCCGCCGGCGCCGTACACCAGGATCGGGCCGGCGTCCGCGCGCCAGCCCGGCTTGGCCTCATCGAGGCTCTGCACGAACCCGACGCCGTCGTTATTGAAGCCGCCCAGCGTGCCATCCTCAGCCACGACGACCGTGTTGACCGCGCCGATGCGGCGGGCCGCCGGATCGATCCGGTCGAGCAGGCCCATCACGCTCTGCTTGTGCGGCATGGTCACATTGCAGCCGCGGAAGCCGAGTAGGGGCAGGCCACGGAGCGCTCGCTCCAGCTGGTCGGCGGCCATCGGAAGCAGGACGTAGCGGCCCGCGATACCATGCCGTTCGAGCCAGTGGTTCTGGATCACCGGCGAACGCGACTGCGCGACGGGCCAGCCGATCAGTCCAGCAAGGGCGAAGGTGGCGGGATTCGGCATCATTCCTCGCGAGGCCGGCAATCCGGCCACCATGACGTCAAGCGTCAGCGCACGGTGCAACACCGCTGCTCGACCGCACACCGTAGCGCGACCACGGCGGCGGGGTCGAATGCTGTTGCGGGTGTCGGGGAATCGGTTCAGCAACGACCGGGTGGGCGAGAAACGACCGGCCGACCGAGGCGGGGTCGCCGGGCCATCACCCGCGCTGCCGGTTGACCTCAAGTTCGCGCGTCCGAGCGAACCGCTACGGTTTCCTCAAGGAAACTCATTCCACCGTCGCATATCGTCCGGTACCGGATGAGAGCGCCGCAGGAGCCACAGGTGGCGTTGTCGGCACCGTGCACGATATGCGTCGCGGGGGTAGAAGGAGAGGAGAATCGGCGGCCGGGTGATGCGGTGACCGCTGAAGCAACGGCATCAGCTGTCGCGTTGGACCAAAGATTCGATCTGTCGCGCAGTGGCCGCAACCTTCGGCCCGGCCTCCTGCAGCACCCGCTCACGCGAGAGTAGGAAAGCCGGAGCGCCGCAATTCAGCGCCATGATCGTCCCGCTGGGCAGTACGAAAGCGGCGCCCGCGCTATACACTTCCGGATTCCACGCGCCGATCGAGGTTGTGAAGCCGAAAGCCATGTGCATGTCGATCGCCTCTTGCAATCCTTTCTGAATCTCCGGCCAGCGATCGCCGTGTTGCCCGGCGAGTTTGGCGTCGATCTCTGCCCGCTCATCGGCCTTCGCAAGTGCGTAATAGGCACGCCCCATGGCGGTGACCGCGAGCGGGAGGCGCGAGCCGATGCCGAGCTGCAGGGCCACGGGAGTCCGGGGCGGGCAATGCTCGACGAAGATCATCGTGAGCCGGTCGCGGCTGCCGAGCGACACGGTCGCATCCATGACCTCTGACAGTCGCAGCATCTCCGGGCGGGCGATCTCGCGGACGTTGAGGCTGGCGAGCGCGGATTGCCCGAGTGCGACGGCACGGAAGCCGATCCGGTATTTCGCAAAGCGCGGCAGGTAGGTGAGATAGCCGAGACGGGTCAGTGTGTAGGTCAGGCGCGAGACAGTCGGTTTCGGCAGGCCCGTTCGATCGGTCAGCTCCTGATTCCCGAGCATCCTGTCTTGCGGCGTGAAGGCATCAAGTATCTCGAAGGCGCGGGCCACGGCGGTCACGAACTGCCGATCCCCCGCGGCCTCTTCCGCCGTATCGGGAGTGTCCGTGCTCGCCTGTTCCTTCGCCGTCATCACGGCGTCCTGCCTACGCACCCTCACGATCACCCTCGCCTAAGCCCCAAAAGGGGGTTTGACATTGGGCCGGAACGTGGATTATCCGCATCACCGCGAACTCTAATTCTGCCCGGCGGAATTAGATACCGCAAACGTCCAGAGGTCAAGGTCCATGTCCGCGAATGTGCCGGTCAGCTACGCCGTCGAGGACGGCATCGCCGTCGTGCGCATCGCGAACCCGCCGGTCAACGCGCTTAGCGCGCCCGTGCGTGCGGGGCTGGTCGAGGCGGTCCGACGCGCCGACACGGATCCCGCCGCCGCGGCGATCGTCATCGCCGCCGAGGGCCGCACCTTCGTAGCCGGCGCGGACATCACTGAATTCGGCAAGCCGCCGGTCCCCCCCACCCTCCCCGACGTGATCGCGGCGTTCGATCTCGCGCAGAAGCCGATGGTCGCCGCCATCGGCGGCGCGGCGCTGGGCGGGGGGCTGGAACTGACGCTGGGCTGTCACGCGAGGGTCGCCTCACCGGCTGCGAAGCTTGGCCTGCCGGAGGTGAAGCTCGGCCTCCTTCCTGGCGCGGGCGGCACGCAGCGCCTGCCGCGCCTGATCGGAGCGGAGCCGGCTCTGAAGCTCATGGCCGACGGCAATCCGATCTCCGCCGCCGAGGCCGCGGCGTTCGGCCTGGTGGACGAGGTCGCGGCCGGTGATCTGCTTCAAGCCGCCAAGGCGAAAGCCAGGACGCTGGTCGGCCGCGACTTGCTCCGCAGCCGCGACGCCGCCGAGCTCGGCCCGCGCCAGGCGTTCGAGGCCGCCGCCGCCCTGCTGAAGCGCCACTCCGACAGCCCGAGCGTCGCCGCCTGCGTGGACGCGGTCCGGGCCGCGTTCGACCTCCCCTTCGAGGAGGGCATGGCGCGGGAACGGGCGCACTTCATGGGTCTCCTCCAGGACCCTCGCTCCAAAGCCCTCCGCCACGTCTTCTTCGCCGAGCGCGAGGCGGCGCGCATTCCCGGCCTCGCCGCTGGTACTGCTGCGCGGACGGTTGAGCGCGCCGCGGTCATCGGAGGCGGCACGATGGGCGGGGGCATCGCCATGTGCTTCGCCAATGCCGGCATCCCTGTCACGTTGATCGAGACCGGGGACGAGGCGTTGCAGCGCGGCTTGGCCCGCGTCGCCCAGACCTACGACATCTCCGTCAAGCGCGGCAGCCTCAAGCCGGAACAGCGCGACGCCCGCCTGAAACTGATCGACGGCAAGGTCGGGCTGGACGCGGCCGGCGACGCGGACCTGGTGATCGAGGCGGTGTTCGAGGAGATGGGCCTGAAGAAGGAAATCTTCGGCCAGCTCGACCGCATCGCCAAGCCCGGCGCGGTGCTGGCCACCAATACGTCTTTCCTCGACGTCAACGAGATCGCCGCGGCGACGAGCCGGCCGCAGGACGCGCTGGGCATGCACTTCTTCAGCCCGGCCAACGTCATGCGCCTGCTTGAGGTGGTGCGTGGGGAGAGGACCGCGCCGGACGCGCTGGCGACCGCAGTGCAGATCGCGCCGAAGCTGGGCAAGGTTCCGGTGGTGGTCGGCGTCTGCTACGGCTTCGTCGGCAACCGCATGCTCGCCGCCCGCAGCGAGCAGGTGGAATGGCTGCTGCTGGAAGGGGCGCTGCCGGAGGAAATCGACGCCGCCCTCACCGGCTTCGGCTTCCGCATGGGTCCGTGTGCGATGGGCGACCTCGCCGGACTCGACGTCGCCTGGAGCGTCCGCCAGCCGACGGGCACGCAGGCGCCGGTTGCCGATGCGCTCTACGAGGCCGGGCGGCTCGGGCAGAAGACCGGCAAGGGCTACTTCCTCTATGCCGATGGCGATCGCACCCCGCGGCCCGATCCCGAGGTCGCGGCGCTGATCGAGCGCATCGCGGCGGCGCAGGGCGTGACCCGCCGCGCCGTCGGCGCCGAGGAGATCGTCGAGCGGCTCATCTACCCGATGATCAACGAGGGTGCGCGCATCCTCGAGGACGGCATCGCCGCCCGGCCGGGCGATATCGACGTGGTCTGGCTGAACGGATACGGCTGGCCGGCTTGGCGTGGCGGGCCGATGTTCTATGCGGACCAGGTCGGGTTGGACCGGATTGCCGCACGGCTCGACGAAGCCGCGGCGCAGACCGGCGACGCGACGCTGCGCCCGGCGCCGCTCCTGCGGCGGCTGGCGACGCAGGGCAGCGGCTTCTCCTCGCTTCCGATCGAGAAGGCGGCATGAGCGAGACGATCACGCGGTCGCTCGATCGCCCCTGGCGCGCGGCGTTCCACGAGCCCGCGGAGTGGAACCGGATGGAGGAAGCTGCGACCGTCTTCCGCGACGGCTGGTTCCTGACCGCGACATCGGGCGGATGGACGAGCGCGGGCTCTTTGCCATCCTCCAGCGCAAGAAGAACATGACCACCTCGAGCGGCTTCAACGTCTATCCGGCGGCCATCGAGAACGCGATCCACGAGCACCCTGACGTGGTCGAGGTGGCGGTGATCGGCGTGCCCGACCCCTATCGCGGCGAAGCCGCCAAGGCCTTCGTTACGCTGCGCCCCGGCGCCGTCCCGTTCACGCTGGAGGGCTTGAAAGTCTTCCTCGCCGACCGGCTCGGCAAGCACGAGACGCCGGCCGCGTTCGAGCGGCGCATGACCTTGCCGCGCAGCGCCGTGGGCAAGCGCTGCCGAAGGTGCTGCTCGAGGAGGAGCTGGCCAAGCGCGCCGAACCCGAAACCCAACAGGAGACAACACGATGACCGAGGC
>DATAPS010000591.1:0-3681 GCA_036265085.1 Acetobacteraceae bacterium
GAAGAGATGCGCCCCGCGACGATGCGCCGGTGCAGGGGGTTGAACCCGATGCGGTAGACGAGCTCCGCAGGCCGCGCCACGTCCCACACGGCGAGGTCGCATGCGAGACCGGGTGCGAGCATGCCCGCCTCGTCCTGCAGGCCGAGCGCATGCGCCGCTTCGCGCGTCACACCGGCGAGGCATTCGGCGACCGTCATGCGGAATAGCGTCGCGGCCATATTCATCGCGAGCAGCAGCGAGGTGAGCGGCGAAGAGCCCGGGTTGCAGTCCGTCGCGATCGCCATGCGCGTGCCGGATCGGCGGAACAGGTCGATCGGCGGTCGCGCTTCCTCGCGGAGAAAGTACGTTGCGCCAGGCAGCAGGACGGCGACCGTACCGGATGCCGCCATCGCCGCCGCGCCGTCGGCGTCGCAATACTCGAGATGATCGGCGGAGAGCGCGCGGAACCGCGCGGCAAGCGCGCCGCCGTGAAGGTTCGAGAGCTGGTCCGCGTGCAGCTTCACGCGCAATCCGAGTGCGGTCGCTGTCTCGAACAATCCGGCGACCTCGGCGGGTGTGTAGGCGATCCGTTCGCAGAAGGCATCGACTGCGTCGGCCAACCGCTCGGACGCGACCAACGGCAAGGTGCGCTCGCGCATCTCGCGAAGATAGTCGTCGCGGTCGCGATCCGGCGGGATTGCGTGCGCGCCGAGATAGGCGGTCCGCACGCGCACCGATCGCTTCGCGGCGAGCGTGCGTGCCGCCGACAGCATGCGCAGCTCCGCGGCTTCCTCCAGCCCGTAGCCCGACTTGATCTCGATCGTGGTGACGCCCTCGGTGAGCAGCGCGTCCAGGCGGGGCAGCGCGCTCGCGACGAGTGACGCTTCGTCAGCCGCCCGCGTCGCACGCACCGTCGAGAGAATGCCGCCACCGGCCCGCGCGATCTCCTCGTAGGTCGCGCCCTCGAGGCGGCGCTCGAACTCCGCCGCTCGGTCGCCGGCATGAACGAGATGCGTGTGGCAGTCGATCAGCCCCGGCGTCACCAACCGGCCGCCGAGGTCCACGGTCTCGGCGGCACCGGCCGGCGCCTGGCCCTCCGGCCCGATCCACGCGATGCGGCCCTCGCGCGCCAGGATCGCGCCCGCTGCGATCAGCTCCGGCAAATCCTCCCGCATCGTCAGGATGCGCGCATTGCGGAACAGGACCGTCTCCGGCAAATCCATCGCCACCCCCTGGCACGCCGCTGCGATTTGAACGAACGTTCCACGCGATGGAACCCGACGCCATCCTGTTCTTCGACCGCGCGCTCCTGCCGGACGGCTGGGCCAGCGATGTCCGGATCGCGGTGACGGCGGACGGCGACATCGCGGCGATCGAGACCGGCGCCGCTGCGGCGGGCGCGTCGTTCCACGCCGAAGTGGCCGTGCCTGGGTTGCCGAACCTGCATAGCCACGCGTTCCAGCGCGGCATGGCCGGGCTGTCGGAGCGCGGCGGTCCGGGCGACGACCACTTCTGGACGTGGCGCGAGGTCATGTATCTCTTCCTCGGCGAGCTCACGCCCGACGATGTCGAAGCGATCGCCGAACTCGCCTATGCGGAGATGCTCGAATCCGGTTTTACCGGCGTTGCCGAGTTCCACTACCTCCATCACGACCGCGACGGCGGCGCGTACGCCAACCCGGCGGAACTGGCCGAGCGCATCGTCGCGGCGGCGTCGGCGACCGGGATCGGGCTGACGCTGCTCCCGTCGCTCTACATGCAGGGCGGTTTCGCGGACGCGCCGCCCTCGCATGGGCAGCGGCGCTTCGTCACCGATCTCGACACCTTCGCCAGGCTGGTCGAGGCCAGCGCCGCCGCGATCGTCACGGTTCCGGATGCCCGGCTTGGCGTCGCACCCCATTCGCTTCGCGCCGTCGGCGGCGCGGCGATCGCTGCGGTTGCGCGGCTCGTGCCGGACGGGCCCGTGCACATCCATGCCGCCGAGCTGACCGACGAGGTCGAGGCCTGCCTTGCCGTGACCGGGTCGCGGCCGGTTGAATATCTGCTGGACCGCGTCGGCCTCGATGCGCGGTGGTGCGTGATCCACGCGACTCACATGACGGATGACGAGACGGCGCGGCTCGCAAGATCGGGCGCCGTCGCCGGGTTGTGCCCGCTGACCGAGGCCAATCTCGGCGACGGTATCTTTCCGGCGACCGAATACATGACGGCGCGCGGGGCGTTCGGCCTCGGCACGGATTCCAACATCTGCATCGACGCGCCGCGCGAACTCGCGGCGCTCGAATATGCCCAGCGCCTTCGCCACCGCGCGCGCAACCGGCTTGCTCCCGCCCAGGGGTCCACAGGGCGCGCGCTGTTCGCGGCCGCAGCGCGGGGCGGGGCGCAGGCCCTCGGCCGGGAGATCGGCGCGCTGGCATCCGGCGCGCGGGCCGACATCGTCGTGCTCGACCCCGATCACGAGGCCCTGGCCGGGCGCAGCGACGATACGCTGCTGGACTCCTGGATCTTCGCCGCCCGCACAAACCCGGTCACCGATGTGTTCGTCGGCGGCGTGCATGTCGTGCGGCACGGGCGGCACAAGGATCGCGAGCCGATCGCGGCTCGCTGGCGCACGGTCGCGCGCCGCTTGGCGGATCGCGCATGAGCGTCGCCGCAGCTTCAGGGATGGCGAACGACATCACGGAGGCGCTGCACTGATGGACATCGATTCCCGCTTCCGCAACGCGCGCCTCGTGCGCGCGCCGCGCGGCTCCGAACGGACGGCGCTCACCTGGGGCGCCGAAGCCGCGATGCGGATGCTGATGAACAACCTGGATCCCGACGTCGCGGAGCGCCCGGAGGAGCTTGTCGTCTACGGCGGCATCGGACGCGCCGCACGCGATTGGGACTGCTTCGACCGTATCGTCGCGACGCTGAAGCGGCTGGAAGCGGACCAGACGCTGCTCGTGCAGTCCGGCAAGCCGGTCGGCGTATTTCGCACTCATTCGGATGCGCCGCGCGTGCTGATCGCCAACAGCAACATCGTCCCGGCCTGGGCGACGTGGGAGCATTTCCACGCGCTCGATCGGCTCGGGTTGATGATGTACGGCCAGATGACCGCCGGTTCCTGGATCTACATCGGCTCGCAGGGCATCGTGCAGGGCACCTACGAGACCTTCGTCGAGGCCGGACGCCAGCATTACGGCGGCGATCTGTCCGGCCGCTGGATCCTCACCGGTGGCCTCGGCGGCATGGGCGGCGCGCAGCCGCTCGCCGCGGTGTTCGCGGGTGCGAGCTGCCTGGCCGTCGAATGCCAGCCGAGCCGCATCGAGAAGCGTCTCGCCACCGGCTATCTCGACCGAACCGCGTCGAGCCTCGACGAAGCGCTCGCGCTCCTCGCATCCGCTCGGGACGAGAGACGCACCACTTCCATCGGCCTGCTCGGCAACGCCGCCGAGATATTCCCGGAAATCGTCCGCCGCGTGCGCATGGGCGATCGCGCGGCGCGCCCGGACATCGTCACCGACCAGACCAGTGCGCACGACCCGCGTAACGGCTATCTCCCCGCGGGCTGGACGCTCGATCAGCACGCGCGTCTGCGCGAGACCGATCCGGCGGAGGTCGAGCGCGCGGCAAAAGCGAGCATGGCGGTGCATGTCCGCGCGATGCTCGACTTCCACAACATGGGGGTGCCGACCGTCGACTACGGCAACAACATCCGCC
>DATAPS010000592.1:0-2686 GCA_036265085.1 Acetobacteraceae bacterium
TCATATGGATTCCCCCGAGTCGCGCCCGAGTCAATGGTCCTTTGAGTCAATGGCCCCTCTGAGTCAGTGGCCCTCCGGCAGCCATCCCATCCGAGCGAGAAATACCAGCGCCTGCGGCACCAGCGCCGCCCCGTTCTCCCGCACGAAGCCCGAGAGCGCCGCCGGCGGCACGATCCGGACCGAGGCATATTCCTTGTCCTTCGCCCCGGCGTGCAGCCGCCGGATCTCGACGGCGCTAAGGGCCGTCTCCACCACGATTCCGAGATCGAGCACGTGGCTGTCCCCATGCTCCACCAGCGCAAGCGACCGGCCGATGCGGGCATCCGATGCGGCGATGCCGAGCTCCTCGCGCAGTTCCGTCAGCACCTGCCGGGGGATATCGACGGCGCCATTGCCCCGCGCCGCCCCGGCATCGACGCTGCCGGCGGGCGGGCATTGCCAGAGGCCCGCCTGGTAGACCGCGCGATCGGGGCGGCGGCCGAGCACCACGCCGTCCGGACCCGTCGTGATGCCGTTCACCGCCACCGGGCGCAGGCGCAGATCGTCGAACAGGTCGGGCCGGTCCATTTGAGCAACGATCCGGCGGAACTCCGTCCAGTGGCCGACAGCCAGATCAGGCGCAACCGCATCAGCGCTGAACACGCGGCCGTTGAACAGCGCCCCGCCGGTGCGGCGCAGCGCCGCCGTCCAGAGATCGTCGACAGCGCGGTCGAGGGCGGCGGCGAGCGGTGGCATCTCGCGCACCACGCGCAAGCCGAATTCGGGAGCGACATCGTGGACGATCCATCCGGGGGCGGGCCAATTCGACATAATCCTCGCGAGCTTCATCTAAAAAATGATCCAAAATCCGAAGGATTCGATTAAAATAGTGATTGCGCCCCTCTCCTGTCGCAGCTAAACGCAACGAACTAATTGGTGCCGGGATAACTGCCGACACCCCGGCTCGATGTGGAGACATCCGACTTGGGAATTAGCATGGCACACGCAAACACGGCGGACCGGCTGACAGAAATCCTGCGGGACACCATCGTCGGCACGGTGCGGCGGGACGGTCCAGATCTGTCGGCGCGGCAATTCGCCGTGATGCTGATCTGCTATCTCGACAGTGGCCCCCATACCGTTCGCGGCCTCGCCGCCCAGCTCGACATCTCGAAGCCTGCGGTCACGCGCTCGCTCGACCGCCTCGAAGAGTTGGCGCTCGCACGGCGGATCGTCGATCCCGCCGACCGCCGGAGCGTGCTGATTCAGCGAACCCGCGAAGGGACAAGCTACATGTCCGCTGTCCGTTCCCTGCTGACGGAAGCGTCCCGCAAGCCTTCGGCGCCGACGCGTGGGCGTCCACGTACGGCTGCGGGAGGGTCGTCGTAGCGCTCCGGACCAAGCCGCCATCGGCCGTAACGACGAGGGCCGGAGAACCGAACTTCTGCTCGAACGCTTTCCCGGGTAACGCTTCCCGGGGAGTTGCACAGCATGTCAGACAATCCGCTCGACCCGTCCCCCGAGTTCGAGAGCCGCGTTCGCGAGCGGGCCTATCTGATGTGGGAGCAGGAGGGGCGCCCCGAGGGTCGCGACCAGGAATATTGGGAGCGGGCCCGCGAGCTGGAAGCGATGACCGCGCATCCTGACGCCGCGTTGCTGCCGAATCCGAAAACCGAATACGGCGAGCCGCCGCCGCCGGAGCCGGTGGAGGAAGCCGAGATCATGGAGAACTACGGCGAGTTCCCCGATCGCCTCACCGACCAGGGCGAGCACTTGAGCACGCCGATGCCGAAGGAGCGCGCCCGCGACAGCGGCGAGTAGCGGCAGGGATCGACTGCTCCCCGCCGGCGTGCTGGCATCGGTGGACCGGGCGGAACGGCGCCGTCGCCGGCGCACGCCAGGCACGCTTGCAGGGGGGACCACATGGCGGCCGACACAGCATCCGTTGCGATCGAACGAATCCGCCCGCCCGATCTCGCGGCGATCTCCGCCACGCAGGCCGAGCTGCTGGGCTACGTGCGCGTCACGCCCGTGCTCGAGCGCGACGATGTCCGGATGATCGAGGGCACCCGTCTGCAGTTCAAGTTCGAGCTGTTGCAGGTCAGCGGGACGTTCAAGGCGCGCGGTGCGTTCGCCAACTTGCTCGCACTCGATCCCCGCGCGCGACAAGCCGGCGTGACGGCGATCTCCGCCGGCAATCACGCGATCGCCGTGGCCTACGCGGCGATGCGCCTCGGCATCGGTGCCAAGGTGGTGATGATCAAGACCGCCAGCCCCGCCCGGGTGGCGCTCGCGCGGCGGTACGGGGCGGAGGTGCTGCTGGCCGAGGACGGCGCTTCCGGTTTCCAGATGATCCATGCGATCGCGCGCGACGAGGGCCGTTTCTTCGTCCATCCGTTCAACAGCGAGCGAACCGTGCTCGGCACCGGGACGCTCGGCCTGGAATGGGCGGAGCAGGCGCGTGCGGGCGGGATGGGAGACCTGGACGCGGTGATCCTGCCGGTCGGCGGCGGCGGCCTCGCGGCGGGCGTCGCGACGGCGTTCAAGCTCGCCATGCCGAACGTCGCGATCTACGGCGTGGAGCCGGAAGGGGCCGATGCAATGGCGCGCAGCTTCGCGGCCGGCGGCCCGATCAAGATGGGGCCGCAGCACAGCATCGCGGATAGCCTGATGGCGCCGCACACCGAGGCCTACAGCTTCGAACTCT
>DATAPS010000593.1:0-4877 GCA_036265085.1 Acetobacteraceae bacterium
CGTTGCGCGCATGGCGGAACTCGAGCGGGGTCTCCGCCATCATGGCGTGCAGGCTGTCGCGGCTGTCGAACGACAGCGCGAGCAGCTGCGCCGTCGTCAGCGCGCTGCGATCGGCGTTGCAGGCGCGCAGGAACGCGGCGATCCAGCGCCACTGCGCGGGGTCGGCATTCGGCGTGAACCGCACCGGGCTGTCGCGTCGCAGCAGCCATTTCGGCAGGCTGCGGAGCACCGAGGGCGCGGCCATCGGCGCCACGTAGCTATAGCTGAGCTGCGCGCCATTCGCGTAGCTCGCACCGCGCCCGACCTCCGTCTCACGGTCGAGCACCGTCACCGCGTGCCCGTCCCGCGCCAGCCAGTAGGCGCTCGCGAGGCCGACGATGCCGGCCCCGATGACAACGATCCGCATTCAGTGACGGAAGTGGCGCATGCCGGTGAACACCATTGCCACGCCTGCGTCGTTCGCCGCCGCGATCACCTCATTGTCGCGGATCGAGCCGCCCGGCTGGATCACAGCAGTCGCTCCCGCCGCGATCGCCGCCTCCAGGCCGTCGGCGAACGGGAAGAACGCATCAGACGCGACCACGCTGCCGCGCGTGAGCGGCGCCGTCAGCCCCGCCGCTTTCGCCGCCTCCTCCGCCTTCCACGCGGCGATGCGCGCGGAGTCGACGCGGCTCATCTGCCCCGCGCCGATGCCGACGGCCGCGCTGTCCTTCGCATAGACGATCGCGTTCGACTTGCTGTGCTTGCACACGCGGAACGCGAACAGCAGATCGCGCAGCTCGGTATCGGTGGGCGCGCGCTGCGTCGCCACTTTCAGTGATGCGGCCTCGACGCGGCCGGTGTCCCGGTCCTGCGCGAGGAATCCGCCGGCGACGCTGCGCACGACGAGCCCCGGCACGGCGGGATCCGGCATCCCACCCGTGAGCAGGAGCCGCAGGTTGCGCTTGCGCGCGAGCACTGTCTTCGCGCCCTCTGTCGCATCAGGTGCCACGATGACTTCGGTGAAGATCGCCGCGATCTTCTCGGCCGCCGCATCGTCCAGGATACGGTTCACCGCGACGATCCCCCCGAAGGGCGAGACCGGATCGCCGCGGAACGCGGCGTCCCAAGCCCGCGCGAGATCGCTGTCCGAAGCGACCCCGCACGGATTGGCGTGCTTCACGATCACGACGGTCGGCGCGTCGAACTCGGCGACGCAGGCGAGTGCCGCATCGACATCACCGAGATTGTTGTAGGAGAGCTCCTTGCCCTGCACCTGCCGCGCTGCCGCGAGCCCGCCCGCAGTGCCGCTCGCGTAGAAGGCCGCGCGCTGATGCGGGTTCTCGCCGTAGCGCAGCGTCTGCTTCAGCGTCCCCGCGAGCGTCAGCCGCTGCGGGAAAGCCTCGCCCTCCAGGTGCGCGAACCACGACGCGATGTCGGCGTCGTAAGCCGCCGTCCGCGCATAGGCGTGCGCTGCGAGCTTGCGCCTTGTGGCGAGCGTTGTGCCGCCGGATGCGGCGAGTTCCTGCAGCACGCAGTCGTATTGCGCGGGCTCGACGAGAACGGCCACGAAATCGTGGTTCTTCGCCGCGGCGCGGATCAGCGCGGGGCCGCCGATGTCGATGTTCTCAACGCACTCCTCGAACGCCGCGCGGCGCGCGACGGTGCGCTCGAACGGGTAGAGATTGACCGCGACCAGATCGATCGGCGCAATGCCGTGCGCCTTCATCTGCGCGACGTGCGCCGCCTCGTCGCGTCGGCCGAGGATGCCGCCGTGGATCTGCGGGACCAGCGTCTTGACGCGGCCGTCCAGGATCTCCGGGAAGCCGGTGTGCGTCGAGACTTCCACGACCGGCACGCCGGCTTGTCGCAGCGTCTCCGCGGACCCGCCGGTCGACAGAATCTCGACATCACGCGCCGCGAGCGCCTGGGCGAACGCAATAAGGCCGGTCTTGTCGGACACCGAGATGAGCGCGCGACGGAGGGGAACGATTTCTGCCATGCGGCGGGCATAGCGCCGGCTCGCGCGACCGGCAAACGCGATCGTGAACGGGCTGAGCTGCAGTCGGGATCGCAATGCGGTGAGCGGGGAACCAGCCCGCTTCTCAATCTTTCCAATCCTGCACAGACTCATCTAACGCAGGGGGGACGAGCATGTCAGAGGGGATCGTATCCGAGCCATCATCGCGTTCCGCCGACGCGACGAGTATACCGGTCAGTGGCATGCCGGCCAGTGACATGCCAGCCAGTACCGGCTTTCGCGCCAGCGCCCGCGCGACGTTGGCCGACCACCATGTGGGCCGCCGCATCCGCGAGCGGCGAACGACGCTCGGAATGTCGCAGCAGCAGATGGCCTCTCTCATCGGCGTCACGTGCCAGCAGGCGCACAAATACGAGCGCGGCGCGAACCGCATCGCCGCGGGGCGGCTCTACGGCCTTTCTCTCGCGCTCGGCGTGCCGATCGCGTGGTTCTTCGAGGGGCTCGACCAGCCGTCGGAACCGGAGACCGAAACGCCGCGGCAGCGCATGTGCCTCGAAGTCGCCCGCAACTTCGCCGCGATCGAGAACGAGCGGCACCAGGCGGCACTCAGCAATATGACGCGCGCGCTGGCGGGCTCGGGGACCAACATCGAATAGGGCATCGGTTCACCGATCGCGCCCGAGCCCGACCTCGGGGGCGGACCCAATGGTCCGCCCGATCGCGACACGTTAGTACATGTGCTGGCCGCCGTTGATCGACAGGGTCGATCCGGTGATGAAGTCCGCCTCGTCGGCGGTGAGGAACACCACGCCGCGCGCGATGTCCTCGGCGTGGCCGAGCCGGCCCATGGGAATGCGCGCGATGATCTTCTGTAGCACATCCTCGGGCACGGCGCGGACCATTTCGGTATCGACGTAGCCGGGTGCGATCGCGTTGACCGTGATGCCGAAGCGCGCGCCTTCCTGCGCGAGCGCTTTGGTGAACCCGTGAATGCCCGACTTCGCCGCGGCGTAGTTCACCTGCCCGTACTGGCCCGCCTGGCCGTTGATGCTGCCGATGTTGACGATGCGCCCGAACTTCGCCGCGCGCATCGCCTCGAACGAAAGCTTACACAGATTGAAGCAGGACCCGAGATTCGTGTCGATGACAGCGTCCCACATATCGCGGGTCATGCGCGCCATCGTGGTGTCGCGCGTGATCCCGGCGTTGTTGACGAGGATCTCGATCGGGCCGACCGCGTTCGTGATGTGCTTGACGGCGGTTTCGCAGGCGGCGTAGTCGCCGGCGTCGAACTTCTCGACACGGATGCCGCTGGCCTCATGGAATGTCTTGGCGGCGGCATCGTTGCCCGCATAGTTCGCAACGACCGTGCGGCCGGCCGCCTTGAGGTGACGGCTGATCTCGGCGCCGATGCCGCGCGTGCCGCCGGTGACGAGTGCAACTTTTGCCATTTTGTCCTCCCTACGTTCGGTGGGAAGGAATGTTAGCAAAAGCCCCGCGGGACGCCAGCCAAGCTCAGGCGGTCTCGCCCGGCGGCGGGGATTTTGCTCCGGAAAGTAGCTAGGCCATGCCAACACGCGGATGACGGCGCCGCCGCCGTGCTAAACCGCTTGCGTGACCTTGGCGTGAGTGCTGAGGCGCGTGGCAACGATCTCAAGTTTCGTCCCGCATCGCTGGTACCGCCGGATCTGGTCGCGCCGTTGCGAGCGCACAAGGCCGACATTCTGCACCTGCTGACGATCCGGCAGGCCATCGAAGTCAAAGAGCGCTCCGACCAAATGGCGCCGCCCGTCGAGCCGATACCGGCGCCGTGCCTGGAAGAGCTGGTCGCTCGTCTTGCCGCGGTGATGCCGAGAACGCGCCCTCGGCAACGTGTGACGAACCCGGAGCGGGCGGCATACCATTTCCAAGCGCAGGCTTGGCGACGGCTTGAACCACTGGACCCGATCGCGCGCAGGCTGCTGGTGCAGGCGGAGCAAGATGAGCCCTGGAAGTCAAGTGGTCGCCAAGCAGAAACGAATAGAGCTGGTAGTATCAGAGATTCTCCGCGACATGTCCAAAAATAAACTCCGCAGAGGAGCCGTCACTGAGATGAACTGTCCCGTGTCCTGACGTTCCACTGGCCTCACGTGTTGCAACCACGAACCCTTTTCTGCCGTCGTTACAAAGCACTTGCATCGTGATCGTGATGCTTAAATCTGAGGCGTTGTAATTTCCGGAACATGTCAACTTTCCATAGCTAACGCGAAAGCTGCCCCGCTCGTTGACGCCGTGAATGCTCCTCGTAGGATTTCGCCCTGCGGACTGACTACGACGACCGGTCCTGAATACGAGCAGGCGCCCACGAAAGCTGCTAGCCCCAAGAGGAACGCTTTACTAACTATCGTACGAGATCGCTGAGATAAGGAGCTAACGAGAGCACATGTGGGAGCCGGTATCAAAATGATATGCTTTTCAAGATCATCCCACTTTCGATTATGGTAAGGCGACATTACGCATCGGCGGCCCGAATCATTGTGTGCGCTGACGACAGGAGACCTGAATGCCGTTTCAAAAGGAGAGTCCGGCAACCCCGTCGGCAGACCGAAGGCCTGAAGGATGTCGAGGAAGCCGCGCGCGTCCACACGCGGGCCGCAGTCGCGACACTCGCCCGAATTGCGGCTGACACGAACGCGCCTCCGGCCGCTCAGGTGAGTGCGGCAACGGCGCTGCTTGACCGCGCATACGGCCGGCCGCGCAAAGCAGTCGAGGCCAGTGGCAAGATGGCCGTGACGCTGGAGCAGCCTATCGGCCAGTCGTATGCGCCGCCGTTACCGAATACGACCGAGTGAGGCGAGGCCGATGATCGATCCGCCGGCATACCCATGTGACCCGTTGGAGCTAACCATAGCCAAAGACCCGCCGCGCATGACTGTGA
>DATAPS010000594.1:0-9066 GCA_036265085.1 Acetobacteraceae bacterium
CAGAGCGGGTGTGTCACCACCCGGCCCTGGCCTGACCTAGAGCAAAGCACACCTCGATGCCCCGGACTGAAAGCACGGTAGAACACCTGTGCGCCCAATTCCATTCGATCATGGACGCAACCAACCTCGTATCCAGCTCAATCGAGCGTAACGCCGCGTTCGCGCGCATGACCTGCAGCGCGGCCGCTATCCTTGCCCGTTTGGCCGCGATACCGGCCACCTCCGTCGACGAGCTGTCCCTGAAGGTCGAGGCGTTCGGCCGCGATGTCGACGCCGACAGCAACGCGGCTGCCTCGTGTTGGGCCGCAGTCGTGCGGGACATCCACGCCGTGGCCGACAAGACACCGCCCGCCATACCGCCCGCACCGCCCGAGATGGTGCTCGTGTAGTCCGACAGCGGCGGCTTCCGGTGTCAGCCGGTCGCCGCCGCTACTGCCCGGCAGCGGCCCGATTACGACCGATTCGGCGGACACTTATCCAACGATATCAATGGGCCGATGCTTTGCTCCGGAACATGCAGCGTGAACGGTGCGGGCTGCGGGGGCATCGTCGGTTGCACTCCACTCGTCGCGGCGACGATGCGGCCGCATGAGCGCGAGGTGCAAGCCGGCGGGCGAGCGGCTGTGTCGCGCAACCTTCATTTGCTTCGTCCGGCGGCAGGCTCCCGCCTACGTCGTAATGAACATCGGAGATGAACCATGGTCCTACGTCGCGCCTTCCTCGCCGGAGCGGCTCTCGTTCTCGCGGCGCCGGCGCTGGCCGCTGACCCGCCCTATCTCACGGCCAGGCAGCTCGACCTGAGCATCATGCTCCCACCGCCGCCCGCGCCCGGGAGTGCGTTGCAGGCGCAGGAGGTGCAGCAGGTCGTGGCGGTGCAGCACGCCGCGTCGCCGGAGCGGATCAAACAAGCGCAGGCCGATGCCGAAGAGACGGTGTGGGCGATGTTCACCCCCACACTCGGCGATCGCTTCAGCGCCGAGAAGCTGCCGAAGGCGGCGGCGTTCTTCCAGCGCGTCACCGATTCCGAGGACGAGGTCGTCGATCCCGCGAAGAAGGTGTTCGGGCGCAAACGTCCGTTCCAGGCATCGGCGGACGTGCAGAAGATCGAGCCGGCGTCGAGCAGCGGGTCCTGGCCGTCGGGGCACACGACGCGCGTGACGATGTGCGCGATCATCCTCGCCGCGATGCTGCCCGAGCAGCGAGAGGCGATTTGGGCGCGCGCGGCCGATTACGCGCAGAGCCGGATCGTTCTCGGCATGCATTATCCGCTCGACCTCGAGGCGGGGCAACGCGCCGGGACGGCGATGGCGGCGCTGATGTTCGCCGGCCCGTCGTTCCCGATGGACTACGAGGCGGCGAAGGCGGAGGTGCGGACGGCGCTCGCGCCCTAGCCGGAGTGCAGGGTCCGCATCGCGGTCGTCCGCTCGAACAGGCGCAACAGCAGCCGCACCGCCTTGCCGCGGTCAGTCGTCAAGCGTGGGTCCTTTTGCAGCAGCAACTCGGCGTCGCGCGCGGCCATGGCGATCAGGCCCTCGTCCTCGACCGGATCGGCGATGCGGAAGCCGCGTTGCCCTGATTGACGGGTGCCGAGCAGGTCGCCGCCGCCGCGCAGGCGGAAGTCCTCGTCGGCGATCACGAAGCCGTCATCGGTATCGCGCAGCAGCGTGAGGCGGCGGCGGGCGATCTCGGCCAGCCCATCGTCGTGCAGGAGCAGGCAGAAGCTTTGCGCCGACCCGCGCCCGACGCGCCCGCGGAGCTGGTGCAGCGGCGCCAAGCCGAAGCGCTCGGCGTGCTCGATCACCATCACGCTCGCCTCGGGCACGTCGACGCCGACCTCGATGACGGTCGTGGCGATCAGCAGGCGGGTGCGGCCCGCGGCGAAGTCCGCCAGCGCCGCTTCCCGCACGGCGCTCTCCTGCCTCCCGTGCGCGAGGCCGACCGCCTGCCCGAACCGGGCGGCGAGCTCGGCGAACCGTGCCTCGGCGGCTGCGAGGTCGGACGCCTCGCTTTCGGCAACAAGCGGGCAGACCCAGTAGACACGCGCGCCCTCGCCGAGCTTTCGGGCGACCGCGTCGACGACATCGGGGAGCGTCGCGAGCGAGTGCAGCGTGGTGCGGATGGGCACGCGCCCGGCGGGCTTGTCGAGCAGGCGGCTGACCTGCATTTCGCCCCACTGCGTGAGCAGCAGCGTGCGCGGGATCGGCGTCGCGGTCATCACCAGCACGTCGGCCGCTGCGCCCTTGCTCCCTAGCGTGAGACGCTGATCGACGCCGAAGCGGTGCTGCTCGTCGATGACCGCCAAGCCTAGATCGCGCCACTCGACTCCCTCCGACAACAGCGCGTGGGTGCCGACCACGATCGGCAGCGAGCCGTCCGCCAGCGCCGCGCGGATGGTGGCGCGTGACTTGCCGGTGATGCTGCCGGTGACGAGGGCAGCGGGGACCGGGCAGATGCGGGTGAACGTGCGGAGGTGCTGGCGCGCGAGAACCTCCGTGGGCGCCATCAGCGCCGCCTGCGTCCCCGCCTCGACGGCGCGCAGCATCGCGAGCAGCGCCACCAGCGTCTTTCCGGAACCCACGTCGCCCTGCAGCAGCCGCAGCATCCGCCGTGGCGCACCCAGGTCGGCGTCGATCTCGGCGAGTGCGTGGGCCTGGCTCGGCGTGAGCGCGTACCCGAAGCGGGCGAGGGCTTTCGCGCGGAGACTGCCATCGCCCGCCAGCGCCCGGCCGGGCCGATCACGCACGCGGCGGCGGACGAGGGCGAGGGACACCTGATCCGCCAGCACCTCGTCATAGGCGAGGCGCCGGCGGGCGGCGGGGAGGGGGGGCCCGGGCGGCGTCTGGATCGCCCGGAGGGCGTCGGCAAAGGGCGGGAATTTCTCGCGCCGGACGAGCGCCGGATCGTGCCACTCAGGAAACTCCGGGACACGCTGCAGCACCGACGGAATGTGCCGCCGGAGGTGCCAGGGCATCAGCCCGGCGGTAAGCGGCCAGACCGGCTCGATGGCGGGCATGCGATCCGGCCTGTCCGCCGGGACGATGTGGTCGGGGTGCACGATCTGCCGGCGCTCGTCGATCTTGCCGCACACCAGCACGCGCGCGCCGACCGGCAGCTTCGCCTGGGGGAAGGCGCGAAAGAACACCAGCTCGCCGAACCCGCTCGCGTCGCTGACCACCACACGGATCGGCGCCCGCGGCGACGCCCGCTTCTCGATCCGCAGCACCTCCAGCGCGAAGGTCGCGGTCTCGCCGATCCGGGCACTGCGCAGCGTCGCCTGGGTGCGGCGGTCGAGATAGCTCTCCGGGAGGTGGAACAGCAGGTCGACGACCCGCGTTCCCCCCGCGGCGCGCGCGATCAGGCCCGCGAGGGTCTCGCCGACCCCAGGGATGCTGGTCAGGGGTGCGAAAAGCGGGGCGAGCCGGTCCTGCTGCATGGGCTGACACTGTGCGGGAGGGCCGCTATATGCCAGCGCAGCGATGCCCGAAACCGATATCCGACGCGAGCAGCGCCGGCGCCGCCTGCTGTTCCGCGCCACGCACCGCGGAACGCACGAAAACGACTTGCTGGTCGGCGGCTACGTCCGCGACCGGCTCGAGTCGTTGACCGACTCCGAAATGGACGCGCTCGAGGAAGTGCTTGAATTGCCCGATGCCGAACTCGCCGACTGGCTGATAGGCCGGCGGCCGATCCCGCCCGAGGCGGATTCGCCCATGCTGCGGTCTTTGCGCGAAGCGGCGCTCCGATGGAAATGAGCGGCGTTGCCGTCTATGGCGCGCCGGAGGGGTGGGACGCCGTCCTTCTCGCCCGGCGCGGCGCCGAGCACGATGGGCCTCTGGTCCACGTCGCGCGCGACGACAGCCGCATGGCGCACATCGCGGAGGCGCTCGCCTTCTTTGCGCCCGAGATCGAGGTGCTGCGCTTCCCTGCCTGGGACTGCCTGCCCTACGACCGCGTCGGCCCCAACCCGGAGCTGGTGAGCGAGCGGATCGCCACCCTCGCGCGCCTCCTGGAGCCCGCCGGCCGCAAGCGCATCGTGCTGACCACCGTCAACGCCCTGGTCCAGCGCGTGCCCCCGCGTCACGTCTTCCACGGCAGCAGCCGCACGCTGCGGACCGGCGGGACGGTGCAGCCGGAGGACCTGACCCGGTTCCTGGAGGCCAACGGATACGGCCGATCGGGGACTGTCATGGAACCCGGCGAATACGCCACGCGCGGCGGCATCATCGACATCTTCCCCGCCGGCGAGGCCGAGCCGGTGCGCATCGACTTGTTCGGCGACACGATCGAGACCATCCGCCGCTTCGATCCCGGCACCCAGCGCAGTGCCGACACGCTCGACCGCTTCGTCCTCCGCCCCGTTTCCGAAGTCTTCCTCGACAAGGAATCGGTCTCGCGCTTCCGCGAAAGCTGGCGTGAGCTGTTCGGCCAGAAAGCCGCCCAGGACCCGATCTATCTCTCGATCTCCGAGGGGCGCCGCCATCCCGGCATGGAACACTGGGTGGCGCTGTTCCACACCGGCATGGAGACGTTGCTCGACTATCTCCCCGGCGCCTCCGTCAGCCTCGACCACCAGGCCGACGACGTGCTCGCAGCGCGCCTCGAGATGATCGCGGACCACTACGCCGCCCGCAAAATGGTGCCGCGCGACGGCGAGGTGCCGTATCGTGCGCTGCCGCCCGAGCGCCTCTATCTCGACCGCGCCGAGTGGGACGCGATGCTCGGCGGTCGCCCGCTCTTCGCCTTCTCCCCCTTTGCCCGGCCCGACGGCGCGGCCGGCATCGACGGCGGCGGCCGCCCCGGCCCGGTCTTCGCCCAGGGCGGCGGGCTCGCGGGCAGCGGTCCCGGTGTCAACGTCTTCACGCAGCTGCAAACGCAGATCGATCGCTGGGCCGCGGAGAAGCGCCGCGTCGTGGTCGCCGCCTGGACCCGCGGGTCGCGCGACCGGATCGGCAATCTTCTGCGCGAGCACGGCGTCGCCGCCGTCGCGGTGGACGATTGGGCGTCCGTCGCGAAAATCCCGGCGCGGCAAATCGCGCTCGTCCTGCTCGGGGTCGAGCGCGGCTTTGTCGCGGAACAGACCGCGCTCGTCTCCGAACAGGATCTGCTCGGCGAGCGCATCAGCCGCCCGCCGCGCCGCCGCAAACGCGCCGACCAGTTCATCGCCGAGGCGACCGAGATCGCCGAGGGCGACATCGTCGTCCACCAGGACCACGGCATCGGCCGCTACGACGGGCTCGTCACGCTCCACGTCACCGGCGCGCCGCACGACTGCCTGCGCATCCTCTACGACGGCGACGACAAGCTCTTTCTCCCCGTCGAGAACATCGAGATGCTCTCCCGGTTCGGCAGCGAGGGCAACGGCGTCGGCCTCGACAAGCTCGGGGGCGTCGGCTGGCAGACGCGGAAGGCGCGCATGAAGCAGCGCATCCGCGACATGGCGGGCGAGCTGATCCGCACCGCCGCCGAGCGCCGCCTGCGCGAAGCTGAGATCATGGCGCCCGCTGAGGGCGCGTGGGACGAGTTCTGCGCCCGCTTCCCCTTCGCCGAGACCGAGGACCAGTCGCGCGCCATCGCCGACGTGCTGGAGGATCTCGCCTCCGGCCGTCCGATGGACCGGCTGATCTGCGGCGACGTCGGCTTCGGCAAGACCGAGGTCGCCCTCCGTGCCGCCTTCGTCGCCGCGATGGCCGGCTCGCAGGTGGCCGTCATCGTGCCCACCACGCTGCTCTCCCGCCAGCATTTCCGCACCTTCAGCGCGCGCTTCGACGGGCTGCCGATCAAGGTCGCGCAGCTCTCGCGCATGGTGATGGCGAAGGAAGCGGCCGAGGTGAAGCGCGGCCTCGCCGCCGGCGACGTCAACATCGTCATCGGCACGCACGCGCTGCTCTCGAAGGGCGTCGTGTTCTCCGATCTCGGCCTCGTCGTCGTCGACGAGGAGCAGCATTTCGGCGTGGCCCACAAGGAGAAGCTGAAGTCGCTGAAGGCCAACGTGCACGTGCTCACACTCAGCGCGACGCCGATCCCGCGCACGCTGCAGCTCTCGCTGGCCGGCGTCCGCGAGATGAGCCTGATCGCGACCCCGCCGGTGGACCGGCTCGCCGTGCGCACCTTCATCATGCCGTTCGATTCGGTCGTGATCCGCGAGGCGATCCAGCGCGAGCGCTTTCGCGGCGGGCAAGTGTTCTGTGTCGTCCCCCGTCTCGAGGATCTCGGGCGCATCGCGGACCGCCTCGCCGAGATCGTCCCCGAGGCGCGCTGTGCGCAGGCGCACGGGCGGCTGTCGCCGACCGAGCTCGAGCGCGTGATGACCGAATTCGGCGACGGCAAACACGACATCCTGCTCTCGACCAACATCGTCGAGAGCGGGCTCGACATGCCGGCGGTGAACACGCTGGTGATCCACCGCGCCGACATGTTCGGCCTCGGTCAGCTCTATCAGCTCCGCGGGCGCGTCGGACGCGGCAAGCTGCGCGGCTACGCCTATCTGACTTGGCCGCAGATGCACCGCCTCTCGGTCGCGGCCGAGAAGCGGCTGACGGTGATGCAGACACTCGACAGCCTCGGCGCCGGCTTCACCCTCGCCTCCCACGACCTCGACATCCGCGGCGCCGGCAACCTCTTGGGCGACGAGCAGAGCGGGCACATCCGCGAGGTCGGCATCGAGCTCTACCAGCAGATGCTGGAGGACGCGGTCGCCGACATGCGCGCCGAGAAAGGCCGCCGCCGGCGCGAGGACACAGACTGGACGCCGAATATCGGGCTAGGTCTGCCGGTGCTCATTCCGGAGACGTATGTGCGCGATTTGCCGGTGCGGCTCGGCCTCTACAGGCGCATCGGCGCGCTGGCGTCGGACGCGGAGACCGAGGCGATGGCGGCGGAGCTCGTCGACCGGTTCGGCAAGCTGCCCGAAGAGGTCGAGAACCTACTGCAGGTGGTGACGCTCAAGCGCCTGTGCCGCGAGGCGGGGGTGGAGAAGCTGGAGGCCGGACCGAAGGGGATGGTGGTCGGGTTCCGCGGCAACGCGTTCCGCAATCCGGCGGGGCTGGTGGCGTGGCTCGGCAAGAAGGGCGGGCAGGTGCGGCTGCGGCCGGACCACAAGCTGGCGATCGCGCGGGACATGGGCATGGACGAGCGGGTGCGGGTGGCGCGGGAAATGGTGGCGAACCTGAACCGGCTGGCGTTGCAGGCGGAGGCGGCTTAGGCGCGGCGCGCGGTTCGGTAATCCTGCCTGAGCCGCCATGGCCGAACTGACTGACGCCGAGATCGACGAGGTCCTGCACGACCAGATCGGCCAGCAAATCCAGCCCGGTCGGCTCGCGATTGATGATGACCAGCGCGGCACCGCCCTGCGTGGCGAGTTCCGGGCTAATTCCGCTCAGGGCACTTCGACGATCAAGGCGACCCAACCGGGCGTGCCACGGAGGAAGGTGTCCCCCCGAGCCGAAACCGGAGTCTGCCTATTCAGCACGCACGATGCGACAGACGCGAGCAGCATCAAGGGGTCCTTCCCGGGCGGCTCACGGTTCCTCGTCGCCGACGTCTTCGCCCTCCCAGTAGTCCATCGGCACGAGCCGCCCACCGGCCTTGAACGTTGCGTCCTCCCGGTGCGTGCCGGTGGCGCCGATATCGATCCTGATCCGCCCGCTATCCGGATACTCGACGACGTCGGCGTTGGTGTTGTTGGAGAAAGCGAGGTAGCGCAAAGGCTCGCTGCCGGTGTTGATGATCTGGTGCGCCTGGCCGCCGGCGGGCGCGCCGAGGCAATCGCCGGCTTTCACGGGCAAGTGCTCGTCGCCAAGCCGGTACTCGGCGACACCGGACAGGATGAGGAACATCTCGTCGGCGGTGTGATGCCGGTGGAACGGCGAGGCGCGCTTGCCTGGCGGTACCACATGGAGCGTGGCGCCAACGCGATAGAGGCCCAGCATGACCCCAAACTCGCAGGTCTCCGCCGCGAACCTGATCCCGCGCGCCTCGGCCGTGAGCGGCAATTCGTCGATATTGACGATGGGTTTGGGGATGGGTTTGGGTGCTTTCTCGTTCATGCTCGCGATCCTGTTGGCCCACGCGCCTGACTCTACGACCAAGGCTCGATCGTGGCCGATCCCGTGGTGCATCTTCGATCTCGGGAGGGGCCGGATCGATCAGGCCGCCGGGTTGGCCTGGATCCAGCCGCCGAACGGATGGGTTCCAAGGGTCCACGGCCCTTGGCCGCCGGGGGCCCTTCGCCCGAGATCCCCTCGAGTGACCGCCCGTACGGCCCTAGCTCGAATTTGGTTGGGGTCTCGACCGGGAGTTCTCTTGGCCGCGCACCCGTAGAATTCTGTCGATCCAAAACAGAGGACGGACAATGAAGCAAGCTGCCTTGCGGCCAGAATCATACACGAAGAAGGTTGCACTCGTCCTGCAAGGCGGGGGCGCGCTCGGAAGCTATCAAGCCGGCGTCTACGAGGCGCTCGCCTCGTCGGACTACAAACCTGACTGGGTGGCCGGCATCTCGATCGGCGCAATCAATGCCGCCCTGATCGCTGGCAATTCGCCGGCAACGCGGGTTGAAAAGCTGCGTGAATTCTGGCGCACGATCACAAGGCCCGCGATATGGCCCGGGCGGATTTCTGATCTCGTCAACGGCGCGGGTTTGCCTTTCGACCTCGGAAAGCAGATCAGCGCAATGCATGCGCTGATGCTCGGCCAGCCTAACTTCTTCGCACCGCGAAAGCCTACCGACTGGTGGTTCGGCCACACGCCGACTAGCTACTACGACACGAGCTCGCTGAAATCCACATTGGAGCGGCTTGTCGATTTCGACCGAGTCAATTCCAGAGAAATTCGCTTCAGCGTGGGAGCGGTAAACGTCAGGACAGGCAATTTCGCGTACTTCGATAATGCGGAGATCGAGATAAGGACGGAACACGTCCTCGCGAGCGGCGCTCTGCCGCCAGGCTTTCCCTCCGTGGAAATAGACGGAGAGCACTATTGGGACGGCGGCCTGGTATCCAATACGCCGCTGCAATACGTGATCGAGTATTACCCGCGCCGTAGCCATCTCGTCTTCCAGGTGGACCT
>DATAPS010000595.1:0-4464 GCA_036265085.1 Acetobacteraceae bacterium
GGTGTGCCAGCCCGCCCCGTCGAGCACCATGACGCCGTGCTCGTCCTTGGGCAGGGTCGCCGCGAAGCGCCGCAGAAACTCGTTCATCGCCGCGGTGGAGACGACCGGCAGCACCAGACAGAAATCGCGGCCGGTCGCGGGTTCACGGCGGCGCAGACATGGGCGAAGGTGTAGCGCTGATCGACCGGTCCGACCGGACGCTGGCCACGCAGCCACCAGCGGCGCTCGACCGTACGCGCAACGTCACGGGGACCGTATGGGGCGTGGGCGTCGTGTTCGTCGCCTATGCGGTGGTCACGCCGCGCCCGATGTAGGCCCTGCCGGCGCGCGTCGGCCGCGTGTCCGGCGCGCATCGATCGAACATGCGGGCATATGAAGCGAGCGCCTGACCGACCACCTGGTCCATATTGTAGTAGCGATACGTTCCGAGCCGGCCGAGGAAGGTTACGCCTGAAGTCGCGTCTGCGAGCGCCTGGTATCGGGAGTAGAGCGCGGCGTTCGCCGGCGTCGGGACCGGATAATAAGGATCGCCGGTTTCGCTCGGGTATTCGTAGGTGATGCTCGTCCTGGCGTGGCATTGCCCGGTCAGGTGCTTGTGCTCAGTGATTCGCGTGTACGGGAGCTCCGCATCCGGATAATTGATGACCCCGACCCGCTGAAACCGGCATTGCGCGACCGTGCGGTGCTCGAAGCGGAGCGAGCGATAGGGGAGGGGACCGAACTGGAACTCGAAGAACTCGTCGATCGGTCCGGTGTAGATCACGTGCCGCACCGCGACATGCTTGCGGATCTCGCGAAAGCTGACGCCGGTTCGCACCGTAATCCGCTCATCCCCAAGCATCGCCTCGAACATCGGCGTGTAGCCGTCCTTCGGCATCGCCTGGTATCGGTCGCTGAAGTAGCGGTCGTCGTCGCTCGTGCGAATCGGCACCCGCGACGTGACGCATTTGTCGAGATCGCGGGGATCCATCCCCCACTGCTTGCGCGTGTATCCGCGGAAGAACGACTCGTAGAGATCGCGCCCGACCTGCGCGAGCACCACGTCTTCCGACGTACGGATCAGGTCGATCGGCTCGGCGCGTTCGGCAAGGAATGCCTTTACCTCCGCATCGGAAGACAGGGCGACGCCGAAGAAGCGGCTGATCGTCGTGCGGTTGATCGGAACCGGCAGGAGCTGCTTCCCCACCTGTGCCAGCACGCGATGCTCGTACGGCAGCCAGTCCGTGAAGCGGCTGAGATAAGCGAAGACTCGTTCCGAGTTCGTGTGGAAGACGTGCGGCCCGTAGCGGTGGATCAGCAGGCCCGCCGCGTCGGTCTCGTCGAACGCGTTGCCGGCGATATGCGGCCGCCGGTCCACGACGAGAACGCTGTAGCCGCCATCCGCGGCGAGCCGCTCCGCCATGACCGTTCCGGCGAAGCCGGCGCCCACCACCAGGAAGTCATAGACATCGCGCATGACTCCTGGATATCGGGCATCGGTAAACGCCCGGTTATCGGGCGCCGCCCGGTCAGGACATTTCGAGCGACGGCGCCAAGCCCTCCGGCAGCGGGCAGACATACGGCGTCTTTCCGAGGCGCGCCTGATGGTCGGTCTTCGCCTGGGCGAGCAGCTCGGCGTCGGCCAGCAAGTCCGCGGCGGTCGCCGCCATCACCTTCGCGGTGTGCACCATTCCCTTGTGCGCCGCGGGCGTCTTACCCTGGGCGGTGAGCTGCCAGGAATGCCCCGGCGTGCCGATCGCGTAGGTCGCCCCGCGGGCCTGCACCGTCGGCACCGCCCAGCTCACATCGCCCACATCAGTCGAGCCAACCCCGCCGCTGCCCCGCGAATCGAGCGGCACGACGAGGTTGCAGAGCGGTGCGTCGGTCACCGGAATGCCGAACCGCCTATGCGCAGACACGATGTCCTCCTCGCGCACGGTCGCCTGGATCTTCTGAGCGAATGCACGATCTTCCGCATCGAACTCCGGCGGCCCGAGCCGCTCGAAGGCGCGATACATCGCCCGCTCCATCGGCGTATTGCCGAGCAGGTTGCTCATCGCGCTGACGACGCTATGCGACACTGTCGTTTCGGTCATTAGCGCAGCGCCCTCCGCCACCTTCTTCACCCGCTCGACCAGCGACCACAGCTCCGCCAGCTCGCGCGCGCGGACGAGGTAGCGCACCTTCGCCCGCGCCTGGACGACGTTCGGCGCGACGCCGCCCGAATCAAGATGCGCGTAATGCACGCGCGCGTCGCTCGGCATGTGCTCGCGCATGTAGTTGACGCCGACCGCCATCAGCTCCACCGCGTCGAGCGCGCTGCGGCCGAGATGCGGTGCCCCCGCGGCGTGCGACGCGCGCCCCGCAAAGCTGAAATCGAGCAGCAGGATCGCGAGCGACTTCGCCTCGTTCACGCCGGAGAACGGGGCTGGATGCCACGAGATCGCGGCATCCACATCGGCGAACAGCCCGTCGCGCACCATGAACGTCTTCGCCGCCCCGCCCTCCTCCGCCGGGCAGCCGTAATAGCGCACGCGCCCCTTGATGCCCTGCGCCGCCAGCCAGTCCTTCACCGCCGTCGCCGCCAGCATGGCACCCGCGCCGAGCAGATTGTGCCCACATGCATGCCCCGCGCCGTCGCCCGGCAACGGACGATGCTCCGCGACGCCCGCCGCCTGACTCAGCTCCGGCAGCGCATCGAACTCGCCGAGAATCGCGATCACCGGCCCGTCCTCGCCGGCCTCGCCCATGATCGCGGTTGGAATGCCCGCAAGCCCTTTCGTCACGCGGAATCCCTCGGCCTCGAGCATCGCGACATGCTCGGCGCACGAGCGCGTCTCGCGGAAATTCAGTTCCGGCATACCCCAGATGCGGTCGCTCAGCCCGATGAACTCGTCCTGCTTCTGCTCGACGTGCCGCCAGATATCCGCGCTGTTCTGCATGGTCCGCTCCGATTTGTGGTGTCATGCTATGCGCGCGCCCCCGTCCCGTCGAGCCGCGGGCCGCGCGCTACCGCCGCCAGGGAGACCGCCATGCGCCGCCGCACGCTTCTCACCGCCGCCGCCGGGATCGCCGCATCGCCCGCGCTCGGCGGCCTCGCCCGTCCCGCGATCGCGCAGAGCGCAGCGCGGGTTCTCCGCTTCTCCCCGGCGGTTGCGCTCACCTCGATCGACCCGCTGTGGAGCCTCGCGACGATCTCCTACACGCATGGCTACATGGTCTGGGACACGCTGTTCGCGATCGACAGCAACCTCAACCCGCATCCGCAGGCCGCCGACAAGGCGGAGGTCTCAGACGACCAGCTCACCTGGACGATCACGCTGCGCGACGGCCTGATCTTCCACGACAACGAACCGGTGCGCGCCCGCGACGCCGCCGCCTCGGTGAAGCGCTGGATGCAGAAGGATCCGATCGGGCAGACAATCTTCGCCATCACCAACGAGGTGAAAACCCTCGACGACAAGCATTTCGCGATCGTGCTCAAGCAGCCGTTCCCGACGATGCGGTTCTCGCTGGCCTCCCGCAACATCTTCGTGCAGCCCGAGCGGCTCGCGAACACGCCAGCGTCCGAGCAGTTCAAGGAAGTCATCGGCAGCGGCCCCTATCGCTTCATCGCGAGCGACTTCCAGCCCGGCGCCATCTCGCACTACGCGCGCTGGGACAAATACGTCGCCCGCAGCGAGCCGCCGGATCTCTGGTCGGGCGGCCACGTCGCCAATTTCGACCGCGTCGAGTGGACCGCGCAACCGGACAAGTCGATCGAGGCGGCGGCGTTGCAGCGCGGCGAGATCGACTGGGCGGAGCAGCCGCTGCTCGACCTCGTGCCGATGCTGTCGAAGACGAAGGGGCTGAAGGTGGAAGCGGTCGACCCGTTCGGCGGCCTCGCGATCCTGCGCTTCAACCACCTGATCCCGCCGTTCAACAACGTCGCGATGCGCCAGGCGCTCCTGGCGGCGATCGACCAGAAGGCGGTGGTCGAAGCGGTCGTCGGCGACCAGCCGCAATTCGGCCGCGTCCCCGTCGGCTTCTTCACGTCGGGCGCGCCGATGGCGAACGACGCCGGGCTTTCCGTGCTCACCGGCCCGCGGAACGCCGATGAGACGAAGCAGCGTCTCGCGGCGGCGGGCTACAAGGGCGAGCGGATCGTGATGGTCGCGCCGTCCGACATCCCGGCGATCATGACGATGAGCCAAGTGATGCAGGACCAGCTGCACAAGATGGGCCTGAACATCGATTTCCAGGTGATGGACTGGGGCACCATGATCTCGCGCATCGCCAAGAAGGACCCAATCGATCAGGGCGGCTGGAATCTCTACTGCGTCACCTGGGCCGGCCTGACCGTTTCCAACCCCGGCAGCTCCTATCCGCTGCGCGCGAACGGCTTGCAGGCGAACACGGGCTGGCCGACCGATCCGAAGCTGGAGGCGTTGCGGAACGATTGGCTCGCGACGTCGGATCTGGACAAGCAGAAGGCGATCGCACAGC
>DATAPS010000596.1:0-14928 GCA_036265085.1 Acetobacteraceae bacterium
AGGCACCGAACTGTGCCGCTATCCGGAACAGCGGCGTCGTCTTCAACGACCGCACGTCGTCCGTATCGCCCCCACCGCTCAGGTCGAGCACCTGGCCGCGGATCATGCCGCTGCAACTGATGGCGTCCGCGAGCACCGCGACCAGCTCCTGCCCGATCATCCTCGCCGCGGCGGCTGTCAGGCGGAAGGCGTGCGACAGCAGGTGCACGCTCGTCAATATCGCGACCCCCTCGCCAAATTGCGTGTGCAGACTCACGCGCCCGCGTCGGATGCTCGCGTTATCCATGCAAGGAAGATCATCGAGAATGATCGAGCTGCAATGAACCAACTCGACCGCTGCGGCAAGTGGAACCGCACCTAGCGGATCGCCTCCCGCGATCTCACAGCACAGCAAGGTTAGCATCGGCCGCAGCAGCTTGCCCTTGCGGGTCATGAAAAATGCGAGCGCCTCAGACACCACGGGTGTGTCGGTGGTCGCGGCAGCGTCCAGGGTTCCCACCAATCTTTCATAGGTGTCGACCAATCGGAGGGTAAAAGGATGCTCGCTCCGCAAGTCAGGCGCCGGCCTCATGTAGCGTGCTATCAGTGGGACATGAATTGATTCCACGGCCGACCTTTCCGCGCGGTGACCCGACCCGCCCCGCCCTTGACGGTGATTCCCATCCTCAGTATAGTTAATCAATGCGTTTGTCGCAAGAAGGACCGCGGCACGTCATTGTAAGTTGCTAAGGGGTTCGCATGAGTTCTGCGCTCGTGCAGGGGCATGGCAGCAATTGGTCAGTCGGAATCAATCCGATCGACTTTGACGCGGACTATCATGCCGCGATCGACTGGTACGGCGTTCCGGAGGAACTTCGCGCCGACATCTTCGACTGCACCCATGACGCGGTGCTCAACGGCGCTGCCGCATCGGATCTCGCACCGTTCCGGGCGCGCACCAGTGATCTCGACACGTTCAAGGGCTGGATCGGCCTGCCCGACGCATATATACGCTCGGGAAAGGCGATCGCGCCGCCCTACGACCCCGCGCGCGTCTACGACCATCGGTTCGCGGATCCCGCCGCCGTGCTGAACGATGATGAGTCGCGCGACCTGTTGCTCGCCGCCGGCTCGTATCTGTTCGGCGATTCGGCGGCGGTCGCCAACTACCGCTGCGCCATCGAGCTTCGGATGGCGCCGTTCGAGATTGCGGTCTACGCCGTTCGCCGGCTTATCCTGCGCCCCAGCAGCTCGCTGACCATCGTCGGCCCGCCCGCGGTGGTGATCGCCAACCGCATCGAGCTCCACTCAGGCGCAACGATCACGACGCAGACCGTGTCGCGCATCCTTTCCGACCATCTCGTGAAAATCGAGGTATAGCGCTACCGCTTGTAATCTCAAAGGAGAAGTGGCCATGCCAACGCAAGACATCGTCGTCACGCCGACCAATTCGCCCTATGTCGTACCTTCGCCGTCGGCCACGTACGGCCATGTAACGATCCAACCGGGCGGGCTTCTGGTCTTCCCGCAGCCGACCACGATGACCTGCGACACGCTTGAGAAGAGCGTCGCGCTCGCGCGGTAGTCTGTTTCAGCATTCAGTACGGAGGTCTCTGACATGGCACTCTACGATATCATGGTCATCGGCAACAACGGAGCTCCTGGCCCGGCGGGCACCTTGGGCCCGGCGGGCGCTGCTGGCGCCGCGGGGCAGAACGCGAGCTGCAACTGGGCGTCGATCTGTACCTCGCACAGCACGTCGGGCGGAAACGGCACAGGCGGCGGATCTGGCTCCGCCGGCGGCCGCGGCGTCGACGGTGACGACGCTCAGAATTCAACCATCAGGGCGACCAACCTTGTCGGCAGCTTCACGCTGTTCAGCGCGGCCGGCAACGGCGGCGGCGGCGGTGCCGGCGGCGCCGGCGGCGCCGGCGGGGGGGGCGGCGATGGCGGCCACGGGTCGAGCTGCCCGGCCGGAGCCGACTGTCCCGGTTCGAACGGTGGCAATGGCGGCGCCGGCGGCAACGGCGGCAACGGCGGCAACGGCGGCAACGGCGGCCGCGGCGCCACTGTCAGCGTCTTCGCCCAGAACCTCAGGGGCGGTTTCTCTAGCATTGTCACGCCGACTCCAACTGGCGGCCCGAAGGGGCAGGGCGGCGCCGGCGGCGCCGGCGGGCAGGGCGGCAATCCCTCCGGCAGCGGCGGCGGCGCTGGCGCCCCGGGCCAAGCGGGGTCCGACGGCAATCCCGGCAGTCCGAGCAACGTCAACGCGCCGGCGCTTTCCTGACAGTGGCCTACCGTGTTAGGCCTGCTTTCTGCGGCGAGTGCACTCGCCGGCGTGCCGGTCGCGCGCGCGGCCGAGATGGCGCGCGTCATCACGGGCTCGGATGGATCGGAGCCGGTCGCGCGCGGACATAGCGGCCTCAACCACGATGGTGTCCCGCTCCAGATCTGCGTCAGCATCGATGCAGACGGGGCTCATTATCGGCTGCTGGGCGACCCAGCTTCCGACATAGCCGATATCGGCAAACGCTTCGGCCGCAGCCTCGCCGCGGCCGAAGCGATGGTGCTCATGGCCGACGCCGAGGCCCTGCGGCCGCTGATCGAGGCGACACTCCAATGCCTGGTCGGCCACCCCGACGACTTCGATCCCACCCACCACCCGGACGGCGTGCTGTGGCTCGCCGGCCAGTTTGAGGGCCGCGGCCTCGCGCTCTATGTCGATGCGCGCGACGGCGGCATTGCGCCCGCGAAGCGGTTGCGCACCTGGTTCGAGCGGCTTGCCCAGCCCACCACCGATGCCGAGGCGCTGCTCGCAGCCGTCGCTGCGGGCCGTGTCATGTCGGCGGGCGTCGAGGGCGTTGGCCCCGGCTATGCGCGCGCGAAAGTCTACTGGCGGCTGGCGCATCCCGTGCCCCTCGCCGACAGCCCGATCGCATTGTTCGGCGAGCCGGCCTTCGCCCGCGTCGTGCTTGAGGTCCTCGGGGAGCGGACCGTGCACCTCGACGCCATCGTGCTGAGCGCAGGGCTAGCTTTGCCCAATGGCACGCTCACCGACGTGAAGTTGGACATCTGCTGCTGTCCGCGCTGTGTCCACCTGGATCCCACCGAGGCGGTCGCCCTTGGCCGCAGCCTGGCCGCGGCTCACGGCCTGCCCGCGCCCGATCTCGCGCCGTTGCTCGACCGCGGTGAGCTCGCCTTCATCGGCTTCGGACTCACCCGCGCCGGTGAGCCGCGGCTCAACTTTTACGTCAAACCGCGGCTGGAGGGTTTCGACCATGGCCGACACCACGTCGAATGAGGCGAGCCCCGAACTTGCCGATGTCCCGACCATCCAGAGCTTTCAGTTCGAAGGCGATCCGCTCGGCCAAATCAAGAAAAGCGTCAACCTGTTCCGCGGCGACGTCAACCTGCCGCTCGAGCTCGCCAGCCTGGAGGCCGACAGTGGCCTGAGTGTCGCCATCACCGCGATCTACGACGGGACCTCCTGCCATCAGGTCGATATCTGGAACCGTGACGCGCCGACCGGCATTCTGGGGCTCGGCTGGTCGCTGCCGATCGAGCAGGTCGTCGCCTCGTGCACCGGCGCCGCCAGCGACGCGATGACGCGCTACTATCTTCAAGCCGCGGGCGCGGCCTCGGAGATGGTCCCGGTCGGCACCGACACCGACGGCGCGCTGCTGTTCCAGCTCCAGGGCTACCAGTTCTGGCGCATCCGCTATTACGAGCAGCAGCAGCGCTGGGAGGTCACCAAAGAGGATGGCACCACCTCGATCTACGGCGGCTCGACCGTTCCGGGAAGCAGCGACGGCAACAGCGTGCAATGGGGTGTGGCGCTCGGCAACTGGATGATGGCCAGCGCCGAGACCGCCGGCCAGACGCAGATCCCGGTCGCGTGGAACCTGCGCAGGGTCGTCTCGACGCAGGGCCAGGCGGTCGTCTACGCCTATGACCTGGTGACCGAGGCGGTCGGCAGCAACGGCCGGAGCTACACCAAGGCGTCCTACCTCTCCTCAATCACCGACTCGACTGGCCGCACTATTTCGCTGGTCTACGGCGACAAAATCTACCAGCCCGGCCGGCTCTGCGAGTACCAGGACCCGCACAAGCAAACCCCCAACAACAATCCGGACGGCTACCAGTCCCGTTACCAAACGCGCTTCCTCGACCGCATCGTCGTCACTGCCGGCGATGGCGCGCGTCTGAGCTCGGTCGTCTTCAGCTACGACTACTTCAATGCCGCGAGCAGCTCCGATCCCGCCTATGCCTTTCTGTTCAAGCGCATCCTGACTGCGGTGCATCTGCGCAGCGCGAACGACGATCCGCTGCCGGGGATGGTGTTCGACTACAACCCGCCGCGCGCGGTCGCGCACGGGATGCTGAAAAGCGTCACCTATCCGCAAGGGGCCGTCGCCACTTACGGCTACACTAGCTTGAGCCTGCCGTCGGCGCGCCAGGAGCGGATCAACAACCCGTTTAGGGGCGCCACCCCGGGCGTGCCGCGCGTGTGGCACGGCCCCGATTATACCGTGGTGACCTGGGTCGACACGGTCGGCAACCAGCTCCAGGTGTCGACCTACTCCTGGTCGGGCCGCTGGATCGACTGGACGCCAGCGAGCCTGCAGAACGCCAAAGTCGACCTCGACACGCTGCAAGTGGTGGCGAACCAGACCTTTTTCGCCGTGTTCTACCGCGATGTCCTGACCGACCAGGGCATGCTGCTGCTTTACCGGCGCGATCCGACACAGTTCGGGAACTGGACGCTCACCGTACAGTCGAGAGCGATGGCCAGCGGCTCCGCGCGCCCGACCTTCGCACTGGGCGACGATTTCGTCATCGTCGCCAGCCCGCGGTTCAGCGGCGGCGCGTTCTTCGGCGCGTGGTGGGACTGGCGCCGCCACGCCTGGACCACGCCGCAGCTCCCGACGGTGCCGCTCGCGACCCCGCCGCAGATCGCGATCGCCGGCGCGGGCAACGCGTACATCGTCTGCTCCTACAATTCCGGCACGAAGACCGGCGCCTTCCAGCTGGTCTCGCTCACCCGCGGCCAGTGGTCCAGCCGCAGCTGGAGCGCCGCGATGGACGTGCTACAGGACCGCGGCGACTTCCTATTCACCTGGGACATGCTGTCGAGCGGCGCGGTGGCGACCTATCTGTCGACGCTGTCCTCGTCGTCCGCGACCGGGCGGATGCTGACCTTCCAATGGGACGTCAACTTCAACCCGATCTCGCCGAGCAGCCCAATCACGCGCGATCTCAGCACCCCGGTCGTGAACGGCGCGATGGTGATCAATCTGCTCGCCACCGCCAGCGCAGGCGCCACCGTGGGGAACGGCGCCGACCTGTCGCGCTATGTCGGCGGCAGCGTGGCCAACTGGGCGACTCATGCGCTTGACACACAGATCTCATCGTCGGCCGGCTACAGCTTCGCCTATGGCCCCGACGCGGGCGTGATGGTGAAGACGCAGAGCGGCTCCAGCACCGCAACCTTCTCCGCGTTCAATCCGAATGTGCCCAATGCCGGCGGCTGGTCGCAGAACATCAGTGTCTCCGGGGCGACCGCGGCGACCGCCGGCGAGGGGCTCGCGACGATTGGAACCGACATTTACCAACTGCAAGTCAACGGAAGCTGGATCCGCACGGGCACGCTGCTAGCAGCGCAGGGCCGCAATGTCGACCCTGCGAGCATTCAGAACCGGGCGCCCGACTATATCGCCTATCAGGACACCGGCGGCGCCAACACGCTCACCTATGTGGCGCTCCTGCAGAACGGCGTGGTACAGGGGGCGATTTCGCTCGCGCCTGATCCGCAGCGCGTCGTGGCAAATGGAGGGGCGGGAACCGGCCTCACGGGTCCGCTCGCCTTCGTCACCTATCCCGCGACGTCCAATTTCGATGCCGCGCCGTATCTGACGCTTTACCGCGTCGTCAACCAGGCGGTGACGGGCGCCGTCACCGACGCGCCGGTCACCACGATCAGCCTCACCAATGGTTTCGACGATGAGGTCACGCCAACGCTGCTCCAGGCGTATCGCTATGCGACCGCGGGGATGACGCTCGATAGCGTCAGCGGGCTGGCGCAGTTCCCGATGGTGACGATGCTGGGCGGCACCGACGACCCGAACGGCGGCACGCCCTACGGCCGCACCGAGTACTATTACTCCAACAGTCTCTCCCCGGCGGCGCAGCAATTCTATTCGGCCGGCTGGGTCTGGAACTATGCCGGGATCCTGAACGGCTCGCTGCTAGCAACAGTGACGCGCGACGCCAGCGGCACTACGCAGACAACAAACGTCACCTGGTACCAGATCTTCACCTCGACCGCCGACACCCCGAGCCTCTACGGCGGCTTTGCACGCCCGGTGAAGACGACGACCACCCGCGACGGGGTACAGAGCGTCGTTGACGCTCAGTACGACATGCAATCGGGGCTGGCGACGATCATCACGACCTCCAGCTATCTTGGCAGCACGACCGAACGCCAGTACCGCCAGACCACCACCTATGCTTTTCAGGTCCCCGAATACGCCGCCGCGATGCGCGCCGCCTGGTCTCTGAGCCCGGTCGCGCAGGTGGTGGTCGAGAGCGACGGCGCCGCCGTTTCGGGCAAGGTCACTACCTATCGCAACTGGTCGACAACCGGCGACTGGCGCTGGGCCGCGCAGGGTTCGTACACCTGGCTCGGAACGGGCACCCCCCGCTTCGATTTCGGCAGTGGTAAGGCAAATCCCGACTGGATGGTGGACAGCATCGTGCTCGCGCGTACCGCGTCGGGTCGGATCGCCGCACGGGCCGACGCGATGGGGCTGGTCACGTCGTACACCTTCGACACCAGCGGCCATTTCCAGGTCGCCGGCTTCACCAATGCCGACGCGACGGCGAACCAGGCGGGCTACGCCGGCTTCGAGCCCTATGACCCGATCGACGGCTGGACGATCGGCGGCGGCGCGACGATCGTCGCCGGCGACGCGCATAGCGGAGAGAACGCGCTACAAGTCCCGGCCGGCGCGACCGGACTCAGCCGCAGCTTTGTCGCGGCCGCGGGCGACATGCTGCTGGTCGCCTGGGTGAAGACGCCTGCCGGCTTTGACCGCGATGCCGGCACCGCGCAATGGGAGATCGACGTCGCGGGCGCGACGACTACGATTGCGATCAACGACACCGCCGGTGCTTGGGCGCCGATTGTCGGCCGCGTCCCGGCGCCGCGGGGCCAGACCAACCCTGCCGTCGCGGTCCGCTGCATCAACCGCAAGGCCAGCACCGCGTTCCTGGTCGATGACGTGCGTGTCGGCCCGTTCGTTGGCGGGTTTTCCGCCCGCACCCTCGACATCGACCGGCGGCTGGTGACCGCGCGGCTCGACGGGCCGCTGGCCACGCGCGAGTATCTCTACGACAGCTACAATTCAAGGCTTGCGATGCTGGGTCCCGGCGCGGCCGCGACTAGCGCCCAGCAACTGACGATGGACGCGCTGTCGCGCGAGACGCACGCCGGCAACGGCTTCAATCCTGCGCAGCCAAACGCGGAGACATCGATTACGACGATGGGCGCAAGCGCCTATCTCGATCTCGCCGCCGGCGTGCCGCTCGCGTCGCAATACACCGCCACACCCGCGGATCGGTGGACGACGACCAGCGGGACCATCGCCTATGGGGGCGGCGGAGCCGGTTCGCTGGTCGCGATCAACCCGGCGCTCGCGCCGCCCTGCGTGTTCCGCTTCACCGTCCAGGCCGCCGCCGCGCTGCAGAATCCGCTCGCCATCGGCCTAGTCGCAAATGGCGTCAGCACCACGGCGGTGATGTTCGATCCTGCGGCCGGTGCCTATACGCTCACCATCGCAGGCAGGGTACTGGGCACACGGACAGCGCCGATCCTGGCACTGCCCAGCGCCGCCGCAGCGGCGCTGAACCAGGGGCAGGTGACGACCGACATCGTAACCGAGTTCGCGGCACGCGGCTGGCCAATGTCGACCAGCGCGCGAGTGACGGTGCGACGCGCCGGTGCGTCCTGGACGATCATCTCTGCCGATGCCGGCAAGATCTACTACGTCGCCACCGCACAAACCGGCCTGGAGGTATCGGTACTAGCACGTGAATGGACGCTGGCAGCGGGCACGCAATCATTGGTGTTCCTCGCGGACGGCATCCAGCTGTTTGGCGTGTCCACCGGCGCGACGCTGACAGGCGTTCCGACGATCACGCTCGCCGACCCGCTCGCTTTCTCCAACGTGATCATCGCCACCCGGCAGCTGACCGCGGTGAACTATTTCGACGGCGTCGGCCGCAAGGTGCAGGCGCAATCGGTGCATGACGAGACTGCGATCGTGCAGCAAACAATGTTCGACGAGGTCGACAATCAGGTTGCGCAGACGAAGGCGGCGTCGGTGACGGCTGGCGGGCGGACATTGCTCGCCTATGCGCCCGATTTCGTCATCGCATTCGATCGGGCGACGGGCGTCATCCGGGGGCTGGTTACCGACGCCTACCCCGAGGATCAAGGCTATCCCTATTCCGGCCGCCGCTTCGAAACCTCGCCGCTCGCGCGGCTTGTCGAGGCGGGGGCTCCGGGGAGGCCGTTTGCCATCGATCTCGGCGCGCCGGTCGATCAGCGCCATACGACGCGCTACGAATACGGAGCGAACAGCGGCGAGACCGGCTTGCCGCCCGATCAGTACCACACGAGCACCACGATCAGCCCGCGCGGCGCGCGCTCTACTGCCTTTGTCGACAAGGTGGCGCGAGTCCCGATCGGCAAGCGAATGAGCGCCGGCCCCGGCGCGCTGCAGACCTTCTTTGCTTATGACGCCGCCGGCAATGTCTCGGCCATCGACACGCCCAACTACTACGCGCCACCCGCAGGCACCGAGCCGAACGAATGGGTGATGCGCTTTACCTACGACGCCAGGGCCAACATCCTGTCTCAGACTACGGCGAGCGAGGGGACAACGCAGTTCGTCTATGATCCCGCCGGCCGATTGCGTTTTACTTGTGACGCTGAAGGCACGGCCAAGGGCTACATCGTTTACACGAAATACGACGTGCTCGGGCGTCCGATCGAAACCGGCACGTACAATACGCCCTTCGATCGCGCGGCGTTGCAGGCCAAGGCAAACACCGATGCCAACTGGCCGCCGAGCACTTCTTGGCAAAAGCGGAATGGGTGGGACGGCGACGGCAGCGTGCCGACAACTATCGGCCAGCTTGCGGTGTGCGAGGTCGCCAACGTTTTACCGGGCCCCCCCGACGTCACCGAGCGCTTTGGCTATGACCTATCCGGCCGCGTGCTAACCAAGGCCTCCCGCGTCGGTAATCAGGACTTCGTCTTCGCCTATGCCTATGACGCTTTGGGCAACGTCGTCGCGATCACCTACCCTCAGGATTCGGGCGTCGGCGTCGTCACCTATGCACAGGATGATCTCGCGCGCGTGGTCGGCGTGGGCACGACGAGCGATCCAGTGGCTTATACACGTTATCGCTACGGCGCCGATGGGAATGTCGATACCGAGACCTTCCAGCCGAACAGCGCGCTGCCGATCGACCGGGTGATCGGGCATAACCCGCCGGGCTGGATCTCGACAATCAATGCGAGGCCGACGGGGCTCCCGCCGATTTTCGATGAGAGCGTCAGCTACACCTCCGGCGGATGGCCCGAAGGCCAAGGCTGGTACGACGGCAGCATCGCCCGGCTCGATTTCGCCTATGCCGGGGTCGCAGGCGCCTATTCATACCGGCTCGACTATGACCACCAGGGCCAGCTCATCGCCGCCAAGGACGTTACCGAATCGCGCTACGATTATGGGATCGCGGCGCCGGTCGTCTACGACGCCAATGGCAATATCCGCTCTACCTCGGTCGGGACGACGCTTCTCGACTATCGTTACGCGGCGGGAAGCGGCGACCGACTCCTGGCGATCAGCTCGAGCGATCCAGCACTACAGCGCAGCTACACCTATGACGCCAACGGCAATGTGACTGGAATGAGCGGTGGCCGCGTCCTCACCATCGGTTATGATGCGGTCACTGCTCTTCCGACGAGCATCCGCACCCCGAACGCGACGCTCCAGTTGGCCTATGACGGCAGCGGGCGGCGCGTCGCCCGACGCTCGGCTAATACGCCGAAGGTATACGGCTACGGCACCAGCCCGCAGCCGCTGGTCGAATGGATCGGCGGGGCGAAGACCGGTTACATCTACGGACCCGCAGGGCTGGCGGCCGTCAAGCGCTCCGGCACAGTGAATTACGTGTTCCGCGACCACGAACGCTCGCCGCGCGTCCTTTGCGGAACCGACGGCATGATTGCCGCCAGCTTCGACTATCTGCCGTTCGGTACGGTGGCGCGGTCAAACGGCGACGCGACGTTGCTCGATCGCCGCTTTGCCGGCCAGGAGCTCGATCCGGAGACCGGCCTCTATAACTTTAAGAGCCGCCTTTATGACGCCGATGTCGGCCGCTTCCTCTCGCCGGATCCTCGCCACCAGTTCTTCAGCCCTTATCTCTACGCCGCCAACAATCCGTTGAGCTTTGTTGATCCGACCGGCCAGTTCGCGCTTGTCGCCGCCTTGGTCGAAGGCGCGATCGACTTGATCGCCTTAGCCGCGGCCGGCGCCGAGGCGGCCGAGGCGACGACTACCACTGTCGCGGCCGTGACGACGATCGCCGAGGGCACCGAAACTGTGGCGGTGGGCACCGAAGCGGCATCGGTGGGCACCGAGGCGGTGGCGAGTAGCGTCAGCGCGACCGAGACGGCGGCGACCTCGGAGGCGCTCGTCGCCACCAGCACCGAGGCGACGACGACCTCGCTTGCCGAAGCCTCCACAGTCACTACCGAGTCCGCCGAAACAGGGGGCGCATCCGTCACCTCGCTCGAGACGAATGCCACGACTTCGGTCAGAAACTTCAACCTAAAAAATTGGCTGTTGGACTGGGGCGACCAGCCGCTGGACCCGAATAAGGACTATCTCGGGGAAACCCAGAACGTCCGAGTGAATTGGACACGATGGCCTCTCACACATCTCAATAACACCGGCCTCAGGTTGATTGACCCTCAGGTCGACATTAACGTCGCGCCGGGCACCGTCGGTTATACTGACACGGCGTGGCATGAAGGCTTCCATGCGGCCGTGGCGCGCTACCTGCCCTTCATTGTCTGGCTTGGGGATGCGTCGGTCGGGCCGGCCAACGTCGGCGCTCCCGTCATTTGGACGGAGGAGACGTTCGCCTACGCTATCGGCCATCTGGCCGCCGGCCGCTTGATCGGGGTGCCGCTCGCGCCTTTCGAAGCGTTCGCAGCTCTGCAGACTTCCCAACAAGTCGTTATCCTTGCTGAATTTGCGATCGGCGGCGGCATTACCGCCGCCGTCAAGCTGAGCAAGTGAAGAAAGTGGGATGATCTTCAGCTTTCTCAAACGCCGACGCATCGAACAATTGGCTGCGGTGGGCAACGTCGTAACCGCGGACGCGCTTGCGCGCGGTGAGGCGCCACGCCCGCGACGGCTCATTCGAACACAACTCGGCTACGGAACTGAGATATGGGCCGACTACGGCGAGGTGACCCGCTTCACGCGGACGCCGCGCATGGTTCGGGGTGGCAAGCTGGTGATCGGTGTCGACGACGCGGCTGGACTCGCCACAAAGCTGCAAATCCCGTTCGAGATGATCACGGTGCGGTTTTGACGTCCGCTCCCGCCATCCTCGAACGGGCGCGCCGCGACTCGGCCGATCGAGCGGTGCTGCTCTATGCCGGCTCGTGTCCGCGTTGCCGCTGGATGGCGCGCGCGATCCTGTGGCTGTCGGCCGGCCGCATCAAGGGCGTGCCGCTCGACGTGCCCGAGTGGCGCCATTTCTATGCGCAGGAACTGCCCGAGAGCCGCGGGTCGCCAGTGCTGGTGCGCAATGGAACGCCGCGCTGGGGACCGCAAGTGTTCCCGCTGACTCTGTATGTCGCGGTCCAGGGCGCCTGGGCCGCGATCGGGCGCCGCCGGCGATGAGGGCGCCGCCCGCCGAAGGCGGCACGATCGCGCGCGCCATCGACGCGCTGATCGCCGAGGCCGAGCTCGGCTATCCGGAGGCGACGCATGTCCTGCCCTTCCCGCGCACGCAGGGATTCGAAGTCGACAGCGATCTCCAGTCCGGCGACGTCTTCCAGCGCGCGGTACTGCTCGAAGCACTCGTCGCGATCCACACGCGGGGCGTGCGCGACCTCGCCCCGCTGATCGCACGCGAGGCCGAGTACCTGCTGGCGATGCGGCGTCTCTACCCGCCCGGCGGCTGGGCTTATTTCCCCAACCTGCACGAGCTGCCGGCTGACGCCGACGACCTCGCTCAGTGCATTCGCGCGCTGATCGCTGCCGGCTGCCGCGAGGCCGCGAGCACAGCCGCCGCAGAGCCGCTGGCGACGCTGCTCGACGCCGGCGCGATCGCCCCCGGTCTGTACGAGACCTGGATCCTCCCGCGGGAGGGGAACGCGCTGCACGCGCAGCAGCGCTGGTGGATCACGCACGCCTGGGGCCGCGGAGCCGATTGCGAGGTGATCGCCAACCTCGTCGTGGCGCTCGCGCTGCTCGACGGCGCGCGTTACGCGGAGCAAATCAGCACCTGCACGGCGCGGATCGCGGCGATGCAGGCGGCCGACGGGAGCTGGCCCTCTTCCTGGTATCACGGGCCGTTCTACCCCGGCTGGGTCTGCACCAAGGCGCTCGGTCCGCGGGCCGAGGCGACGCGGCGCTGGCAGGCTGCCCTGCGCACCAGTCAGCGCGCCGATGGCGGGTGGAGTTGGCGCGAGACGAGCGACCCGTTGAGCACCGCGCTCGGACTGCTCGCGCTCGATCCGAGCGACCCGGCGGTCCCCGCCGCGCGCGCCTATCTCGCGGCAACCCAGGAAGCCGACGGCATGTGGCCCGCAGTGCTCTGGATCCGCATGGAGCTGGGGAGGGCGGAGGGCAAGATCCGCACCGTGCTCAGCTACGGTAGCAGAGCGATCGGCACCGGCTATGCGCTGCAGGCGCTGCTCAGGCTAGAGGAGGAGAGGTGATCATGGCTACTACCGCGACGATCGATTGCGCCCCGGCGCGCCAGGAAGAAGCCCGGGCGTTGAGCGAGCATGGGTTCTTCATCCGCGAACGCTTCTTCGCAGCGGCGGAGATCGACGCGGTCGAGGTAGCCGCTGACGCCGCCATCGCCTGGCGCAACGACAATTTCGAACGCTACCACGACCTGTTCGCACAGATCTCGACGCGTGACGGCTTTGTCTTCGTCAATGAATTGTTCGACGACTCGACCGCCGCCGCGGCACTGCGCGCGTTCTGCTTGCGCCCGGCGGTGCGCGACATGGCGCGCACCCTCGGCGGGCCCGATGTCGCGCATTGCTGCTACCAGCTCGTCTACAAGTTCGCCGGCCACAACCGCGCCTTCGCCTGGCACCAGGACGAGGTCCACACGCCCTCTGACCCGCCGTTCTTCAACATGTGGATAGCGCTCAGCGACATGGACCTCGATAACGGCTGTCTATGGACCAAGCCCGGCGTCGCGCTCGACCGCGTGCTGCCACACGCGCAGACGCAAGAGGGTCTCTTGGCCTGGCCGCTCGACCATCCCGACCAGGGCGTGCCGCTGCGCATGCGGCGCGGTGACATCTGCTTGATGGGTTCGAAGGCGCTGCACAAGAGCGGCCCCAACCGTTCGGCGCGAACGCGCAAGGCGATGCTGATCGTCTTCATGGACCGCAACGCCCACATCCGCGGCCAGACCGTCCCCACCATCGCGTATGACTGAGCCGATCGCCTTTGAGACGGTGGGGCCGGGACTGCACCGGGTTTGCGGCTACGCGGATGCGCGTGCGGTGCTCGTCGATCCGCGCTTCGTGCACTGGCTGCGGCGCGATGGGGCGCCAACCCCGGTGGCGACAGCAATCGCACGCTGGCTCGACGCGATGGACCCGCGTCACGGTCATCCCGCGCGCGCTACCGTGATCCGCGCGCTGGGCCCAGCGGCGAGCAGCGCCGCCCGCCCGGCGCTAGAGCGCCGCGCCGAGGTTCTGTTCGAAGCGTTTCCGGCCGACCTCGCGGTCGACATCGAGCTCGCCTTCGCGCGGCCGCTTACCCATGCGCTGGTCTTTGACGTGCTCGGCGTCGACGAGGCGTCGCGTCCCGCGCTCGAACCGCTGATCGAAGCGCTCGACACGTATGTCCCGCGCGCGCTGTTCCCGATGCCGGACCAGCCGCATGACGCCGGCCTTTTCGATACCTGGGAACGCACACTTGCCTCGGTGGCGGGCGCAGGCGGTCTCGCCGCCGCGCTGCGCGACGATCTCGTGACGGAGGATGCACGGAGCGATTTGGGCGTGTTTACCGCGATGTTCGCCTTTGCTGCGACCGGCAACATCACGCGCTTTATCGCCCGCGCCGCATACGGCCTCGCCGCGTGGCCGGAACGGTGGCGGACGCTGGACGAGCAACCTGGCGCGCTCGCCGCCACACTCGAAGAATGGCTCCGTTATGATCCGCCGCTCGCTTTCGTCCACCTCATCGCCAGCGAGCGCATCGCCGACGGCGCGATCGCAGCCGGCGACTCGGTTTTCGTCGCACTGGGCGAGGCGAACCACGATCCGGCCGCCTTCGACGCGCCGCATGATTTCAGGCCCGATCGGCGACCACAGCATCTCGCCTTCGGCAGCGGCCCGCTTACCTGCATCGGCGCGGCGGTCGCGCGGATGCTCGCGCGCGCCGCGATCGGGCGTCTGATCGCGATGAGCGAGCCGGCCGGAGGCGAGGCACTCCCGTTTCCGCTAGTCCGCCTGAGGCGTCGCGTTCAGGCGCGCGGCGTCACGGCTGATGCGACCACATAGACCGGCTGCTCGCCTTCGCGCAGCGCTTGCGCGCTTGCGCGCCAGGCCATGCGCGTATCGTCGGGGAGCGCGTCGACATACGCGCTGAACCGGGCGAGATAAGGCGTCCA
>DATAPS010000597.1:0-8768 GCA_036265085.1 Acetobacteraceae bacterium
CCTCGAACGAAGTCGTCGACCAGAACGCTGCCGCCGAGCTGCGATCCCGTTTCGGCCTCGATCAGCCGTGGCCGATCCAATACTGGAAGTGGATCAGCGGCATCGTCTTCCGCGGCGACTTCGGCTACAGCTTCGAGTGGCAGGAGCCGGTCGGGAACCTGATCTGGGAGCGGATGGGCCTCACGCTCGCGCTCACCTTCTCGACGCTGATCGTCACCTGGGCGATCGCGCTTCCGGTCGGCGTCTATTCCGCGGTCCGCAAATACTCGATCGGCGACTACACCGCGACGTTCTTCAGCTTCCTCGGCCTCGCGATCCCGAGCTTCCTGCTCGCCCTCGTCCTGATGTACGTCGCGGCGATCTATCTCGGCGAGGACGTCGGCGGCCTGTTCTCGGAACAATACGTCAAGGCGCCCTGGAGCCTTGGAAAAATCCTCGATTTGGCCTCGCATATCTGGATACCCGTCATCATCCTCGCGGTCTCCGGCACAGCGAGCCTGATCCGCATCATGCGCGCCAACCTGCTCGACGAGCTGCAGCGCCCCTATGTCACCACCGCCCGCGCGAAGGGCCTCTCCGAGTTCCGCCTGCTGGTGAAATACCCGGTGCGGCTCGCGCTCAACCCGTTCGTCTCCACGATCGCGTGGCTGCTGCCTAATCTCGTCTCCGGCTCGGTCATCGTCGCGATCGTGCTGAACCTGCCGACCGCCGGTCCGCTGCTGCTGCAATCGCTGATGAGCCAGGACATGTATCTCGCCGGGGCCTTCGTACTGCTGATCTGCGCGCTCACGCTCATCGGCGGGCTCGTCAGCGACGTGCTGCTCGCGCTCATCGACCCGCGCATCCGGCTCGAATAGATGTCCGACGCCGTCGCCATCGCGGTCCCGCCCGCCCGTCTCGCCGTCGCCTCGCAATGGCGGCTGATGTGGTGGGCGTTCCAGCGCCACCGGCTCGCGATGGCCGGGCTGGTCGTGACCGTCATCCTCTACATCATCGCCGCGGTCCCCGGCTTCTTCGCGGTCAACGACCCGTCATTGCAGAACGCCCGCGCCGCCTATCAGCCGCCGGAGGCGATCCACTGGATCGACCGCAGCGACGGCGGCTTCGCATTCCGCCCCTACTTCCACCCGGTCGTCCTCAAGCGCGACCCGCAGACGCTCGCCGCGATGTACGTGCCTGACGAAAAGCGCCGCATCTATCTCGACATATTCGGCCGCGGTTACGAATACCGCGCGCTCGGCCTGATCCCGATGCGCACGCATCTCTTCGCTTCGCAGGATCCGCGCGCGCCGTTTTTCCCGTTCGGCGCGGACCGGCTCGGCCGCTGCGTGTTCAGCCGCATCATGCAGGGCGCGCAGATCTCGCTCACCGTCGGCCTCGTCGGCGTGTTCCTCTCGCTGATCCTGGGGATCGTGATCGGCGGTATCTCGGGCTACTACGGCGGCCGCATCGACTTCGTGCTGCAGCGTGTCGTCGAGTTCGTGCTGGCGCTTCCGACGATTCCGATCTGGCTCGCGATGGCGGCCGCCCTTCCGAAAGACTGGTCGGCCACGCTCAACTATTTCTGCATCACGGTGATCCTCTCGCTGACCGGCTGGGCGCAGCTCGCGCGCGTGGTGCGCGGGCGATTCCTCAGCCTGCGCACGGAGGAATTCGTCACCGCCGCGCGGCTCGACGGCGCCTCCGAGCAGCGCGTGATCTTCCGCCACATGCTGCCGAGCTTCGCGAGCCACATCATCGCCAGCATGACGCTCGCCGTGCCGGCTATGATCCTCGCCGAAACCTCGCTCAGCTTCCTCGGCCTCGGCCTCCAGCCGCCGACGATTTCCTGGGGCGTGCTGCTGCACGAGGCGCAGAACATCCGCTCGATCGCGACGGCGCCCTGGCTGTTCGCGCCCGGCGTCGCGGTCGTCATCGCGGTCATCTCGCTCAACTTCTTCGGCGACGGATTGCGCGACGCCGCCGACCCCTACAACAAGTGAACGAGATCGCGCCCGTCCGCGTCGCGGGGACCGGCACGCCGGTGCTGGAAGTGCGCGGCCTCTGCACGCAGTTCCCGCTGCGCACCGGCATCCTCAAGGCGGTCGACGACGTTTCCTTCACGCTCCGCCGCGGCGAAACGCTCGCCATCGTCGGCGAGAGCGGGAGCGGCAAGAGCGTCACCGCGCGCTCGATCCTGCAGATCGTCGACGCCCCGGGCGGCATCGTCGCCGGCGAGATAACTCTGCATCATCGCGACGGCAGCGTTGTCGATCTCGCGAAGCTTCCGTCGCGGGGGCGGGCGATCCGCGACATCCGCGGCGCGGAAATCGCGATGATCTTCCAGGAGCCGATGTCCTCGCTCTCGCCGGTGCACACGATCGGCGACCAGATCATGGAGGTGCTGCGCCTGCATCTCCGCATGACCAAGCGGCAGGCGCGCGAGCGCGCGACCGAGCTGCTGCGCCAGGTGGAGATTCCGAATCCGGAAGCCGCGCTCGGCCGCTACACGTTCGAGTTCTCCGGCGGCATGCGCCAGCGTGCGATGATCGCGATGGCGCTCGCCTGCAACCCGTCGCTGCTGATCGCCGACGAGCCGACGACGGCGCTCGACGTCACCACGCAGGCGGAGATTCTCGACCTGATCCGCCGCATGCAGGCGGCGTACGGGATGGCGGTGATGTTCATCACGCACGACATGGGCGTGGTGGCGGAGATCGCCGACGAAGTGCTGGTGATGTATCGCGGCCGGGTCATGGAGTCCGGCAACGTGGACACGATCTTCCACGCGCCGCGCGATCCCTACACGCGGATGCTGATCGGGTCGGTGCTGAAGCTGGAGCAGAAGTCGGAGCTGCGGCGGGCGCGCACGGAAGCCCTCCCCCCTCGCGCCTCCGCCAACCCCCTCCAGCAAGCGGAGGTGGCTTCCTCACGCCCCCCTGTCCTCGAAATCCACAACCTCTCCATGCATTTTGGCCTGCCGAAATCCCCGATCCGCGCGGTCGACAGCGTCTCTCTCACCCTCGCGCCCGGCGAAACCCTCGGCGTCGTCGGCGAGTCCGGCTCCGGCAAGACCACGGTCGGACGCTGCATCCTTCGCATCTACGATCCGACGTCAGGCGCGATGACCTATCGGCGGCCGGACGGCACCACCACCGATCTCGCGACCGCCGACCGGTCCACCCTCGCCGCCTGCCGGCGCGAGATCCGCATGATCTTCCAGGACCCGTTCAACTCGCTGAACCCGCGCATGACGGTCGCGCAGATCGTCGGCGAGCCGTTGCTGGTCAACAATGTCGCCCGCGGCCGCGCGCTCGACGACCGCGTCGCCGAACTGCTCGAGCATGTCGGTCTCGATCCCTCGGCGCGCGAGCGCTATCCGCACGCCTTCTCCGGCGGTCAGCGGCAACGCATCGGCATCGCCCGCGCCATCGCGCTCAAGCCGCGCGTCATCGTCGCCGACGAAGCCACCAGCGCGCTCGACGTTTCCCTGCGCGCGCAGGTGCTCGACCTGCTGATCCGGCTACAGGACGAATTGGGCCTGTCCTACATCTTCATCAGCCACGATATCGGCGTGATCCGCTACATGTGCGATCGCGTCGCTGTCATGTATCGCGGCCGGGTCGTCGAGACCGGGCTCACCGAGCAGGTCTGCGACGCGCCGACGCACGACTACACCCGTGCCTTGCTCTCCGCGATCCCCCGCCCCGACCCGCGCGCCCGCCGCATCCATGAGCGCGTGCGGTATCGGGCATAATCACGCCGGCATCGAAGGAGAGAATCGCGGAGATGATCGGAATCGCCGTACTCGGCTGCGGCCGCATCGGCCGCGTCCACGCACGCAACATCGCCACGCATCCGCGGACGAAGCTCGTGGCGTGCTACGATCCGATGCCGAACGCCGCTGCCGAACTCGCGGCGGCCCACGGTGCGAAGGCGGCCGAATCGGTGGACGCCGTGATGAGCGACCCCGCCGTCGGCGCCGTCCTGATCGCCTCCAGCACGAACACGCATGTCGACCTCATCACGCGCGCTGTCCTCGCGGGGAAAGCGGTGTTCTGCGAGAAGCCGATCGACCTCGACCTCGCCCGCGTCGACGGCTGCTGGTCGGCGATCCGGGACAAAACTCCGCTCTTCATGATCGGCTTCAACCGCCGCTTCGATCCGTCCTTCCGCGCCTTGCGCGAGCGCGTCGCCGCCGGTGCGATCGGAGCGGTGGAGCAGGTCGTCATCACCAGCCGCGATCCGGCGCCGCCGCCGCCCGAATACATCGCCGTCTCCGGCGGGCTGTTCCGCGACATGACGATCCACGACTTCGACATGGCCCGGTATCTTGCGGGCGACATTGTGGAGGTGCAGGCGATGGGCGCGAATCTGATCGAACCCGGCATCCGCGAGACCGACGACATCGACACCGCGATGATCGTGATGCGCGCTGCCTCCGGTGCGCTCGTGCACATCAACAACAGCCGCCGTTGCGCCTACGGCTACGATCAGCGCATCGAGGCGTTCGGCGCGGACGGCATGTTGCAAGCTCACAACCGCCATCTCTCCACGATCGAGCATTGGGGCACGCAGCAGACCCGCGCGCGCGACCGTGTGCAGGATTTCTTCATCGACCGTTACATGGGCGCCTACCTCGCCGAGCTCGATCATTTCGCCGCCTGCATCCAGTCCGGCGCTGCCCCGCTCACCGGCTTCACAGAAGGCCGCGAAGCCCTGCGCCTCGCCGACGCTGCGGCGGAGAGCGCGCGCACCGGCAACGCCGTGAGGCTCGCGCCATGAGCAGCGTCCGCCTCACCGCCGCCCAGGCGGTCGTCCGTTATCTCGCCGCGCAGCGCACCATCGCGGATGGTGCGGACGTGCCGCTCTTCGCAGGTTGCTGGGCGATCTTCGGCCACGGCAACGTCGCCGGGATGGGCGAGGCGTTGTTCGCCGTGCGGGACGCGCTGCCGACCTTTCGCGCACACAACGAGCAGGCGATGGCGCTCGCCGCCGTCGCCTACGCCAAGGCGCGCAACCGCCGCCAGATGATGGCGTGCACCAGCTCGATCGGTCCGGGTGCGACCAATATGCTGACGGCGGCGGCGGTCGCGCACGTCAATCGCCTGCCGGTGCTGCTATTGCCGGGCGACGTATTCGCCAACCGCCGCCCCGATCCGGTGCTGCAACAGCTCGAGGATTTCCGGGACGGCACGGCGAGCGTCAACGACTGCTTCCGCCCGGTGTCGCGCTACTGGGACCGCATCACCCGCCCCGAACAGCTCCTCACCGCCCTGCCGCGCGCGATCGCGGTGCTCACGGATCCCGCCGAATGCGGCCCCGTGACGCTGAGCTTGTGTCAGGACGTGCAAGCCGAGGCCTGTGACTTTCCCGAATCGCTGTTCGAACGCCGCATCCATCGCTCGCGCCGTCCGATGCCCGATCCCGACGAGCTCACCGATGCGGTGACCGCGCTGCGGGCCGCGGCACGTCCGCTCATCATCGCCGGCGGCGGCGTGCTCTACTCCGAAGCGCCATCGACGCTGCAGGCCTTCGCGGAGCGGCACGCGGTACCGGTTGGGGAGACGCAGGCGGGCAAAGGCGCCCTGCCCTGGGACCATCCGCAATCCGCGGGCGCCATCGGCGTCACTGGCACATCGGCTGCCAACACGCTCGCACGCGAAGCCGATGTCGTGCTCGCCATCGGCACGCGCCTTCAGGATTTCACCACCGGTTCCCGCGCCCTGCTGCGCCGCGGGACGCGGCTGATCCAGCTCAACGTGCAGTCCTTCGACGCGACGAAGCACGGGGCGCTCCCGCTCATAGGCGACGCACGCGCGACGCTGGAGGCGCTCACCGCGGTCCTTGGCGATTACGCCAGCCCGCGCAACTGGCAATCCCGCCTCGCCGATCTCCGCGCGTCCTGGATCGCCGAAGCCGACGCGGCGACCGCCCCCGGAAACACCGACTTGCCGAGCGATGCTCAGGTGCTCGGCGCCGTCAACCGCGTTGCCGGGCCGGAAGACGTGGTCGTCTGCGCCGCGGGCGGCCTCCCGGGCGAGTTGCACAAGCTGTGGCGCGCACACGGGCCCGGCGGCTACCACCTCGAATACGGCTTTTCCTGCATGGGGTACGAGATCGCCGGCGGCCTCGGCGTGCGGATGGCGCGGCCCGACGGCGAGGTGTTCGTCATGGTGGGCGACGGCAGCTACCTGATGATGAATTCGGAGCTGCAGACCTCGGTCGGGATGCGCCGCAAGCTGATCGTCACCGTGCTCGACAACCGCGGCTTCGGCTGCATCGAACGGCTGCAGCGCGCCTGCGGCGGCGCCTCGTTCAACAACCGCATCGAGAGCGACGACTGGGTCGACTTCGCCGCCCATGCCCGTTCGCTCGGCGCGCATGCCGTCACCGTCACCGGCATCGCCGCGCTCGAATCCGCCCTCACCGACGCCCGCCACGCCGACCGCACCAGCGTCATCGTCATCCCGACCGACCCGCAGCGGAGCACCGAAGCGGGCGGGGCGTGGTGGGACGTTGCGGTGCCGCAAGTATCTCCGCGCGCCGAGGTGAGCGCGGCCCGCGCCGCCTACGAAGCGGCGCTCGCGGCGCGGGAGCGCGGCGCATGACGGTTCGGCTCGGCACGAACCCGATCGCGTGGAGCAACGACGACCTGCCCGAGCTCGGCGGCGACACTCCGCTCGAAACCTGTCTCGCCGAGGTCCGTCAGGCCGGCTTCAGCGGGATCGAGAAGGGCAACAAATTCCCTGCTGATGCGGCCGCCACGAAAGCGGTGCTCGGCGGCTACGGACTCGAACTCGTCTCCGGCTGGTACGGCGCCGAACTCCGCTGCCGCGACGTGGACCAGGAGCTCGCCGCGATGCGCCCGCATCTCGATCTGCTGAAGGGCTGCGGCTGCAAGGTCATGGTGTTCGCCGAAACGTCAGGCACCGTGCAGGGGCGCCGCGACACGCCCGTCTCCGACCGCCCGGTGATGCGCGAGCACGAATGGCCGGTGTTCCTCGACCGCCTCGGCCGCCTCGGCGACTGGATGGCGGGCGAAGGCGTCCGGATCGCCTTCCACCACCACATGGGCACCGTCATCGAAAAGGCGCACGAAATCGACCACATGCTCGAGGGCACGCCAGACAGCGTCGGGTTGCTGTTCGACACGGGCCACCTCCGCTTCGCGGGCGAAGACCCCGCCGCAATTGCCCGGCGCTGGGCGCACCGCATCAATCACGTCCACGCCAAGGACGCCCGCCCCGATATCCTCGCGCGCGCCCACGCCGAGCGCTGGAGCTTCCTCGATGCCGTCGTCGCCGGCGTCTACACCGTCCCCGGCGACGGCGCGATCGACTTCGTCCCCTGCCTCGCCCCGCTCGCGGCCGCGGGCTATGCGGGATGGCTGATCGTCGAGGCCGAACAGGACCCCGCGCGCGCTGATCCCCTCACCTACGCCCGCAAGGGCTACACGCATCTCCGCAACGTCGCGGAGGCGGTCGGATTCACCGTGGAGCAGCCCGCATGAAGATCACTGACATCCGCACCTTCCTCATGCAGGTGTCGAGCGAGCGCACCCAGGTCGCCATGCTCGGTGCGCCGTTCGGCGGCACGCGCAACTGGCTGTTCCTGAAAGTCGAGACCGACGCAGGCATCGTCGGCATCGGCGAATGCAGCGGCTGGCCGCGCGTCATCGAGACCGCGGTGCAGGACCTCAAGCACGTCGTCATCGGCGAGGATCCGGCCGACATCGAGCGGCTCTGGCAGAAGATGATGATCGCCATCATGGGGCACGGCATGACGGGCTCGGTCGGCTTCGGCACGATCACCGGCATCGACATGGCTCTGTGGGACATCAAGGGCAAAGCGCTGAACACGCCGGTGTGGAACCTGCTCGGGGGCAAGCTGCGCGACCGCATCCGCATCTACAGCCACGCCAACACCGCCGAGACCGCGCTCAGCCTCAAGCAGCGCGGCATCCACGCGATCAAATGCGGCGGAGTCGCCGATCCCGTGCGCAAGGTCGCGATGCTGCGTGAGGCGCTCGGCCCCGATGCGGACATCATGTGCGACCTGCACGGGCCGCCGTGGCTCACGCCCCGCGACGCCGCCCGCCTCGCCCGCGCGCTGGAACCCTACGACCTGCTGTTCCTGGAAGACCCGATCCCGCCGGAGAATCTGGACGGCTACGAGCGCATCCGCGACAGCGCCGACGTCCCCCTCGCGGCCGGCGAGCGCATGACGACCATCTGGGGTCTACGCGACCTGATCGAGCGCGACCTCGTCGATGTCGTCCAGCCCGATACAGGGCGTGCCGGCGGGCTTACGCAGATGAAGAAGATCGCCGCGATGGCGGAAGCGCATCACGTCATGATGGCGCCACATTCCGGCTCGCTCGGCCCGGTCGCCGAATATGCGGCGCTCCACCTGATGGCCGCGATCCCGAACGCGCTGATCCTCGAGCGTCTGGAAGACGACTGGCCAGGCCGCGCGAAGACCGTCGTTCCCGTTCCGGTGTCCGAGGACGGCTTCATCGCCGTCCCCGGCCGGCCTGGGCTGGGCGTCGACATCGACGAGGGATTCGTGGCTGCCCACCCGAGCGTGCGCAACACCTCCGTTCCGGTCTCGCCGACGTCAGGCGCATACGAGGAGGGTACATGGGGCGAGCACGTCTACGTGCAGACGCGGCTCAGGCGGCAGCGCTACTTCCGTCCAAGCTGACGCTCGCGGCAGGGACGGTGCTGGTTTCGATATCGTGCTCAGAGATCTCCGCGAGCAACGACCATACGCGCTCGGGCTGCATC
>DATAPS010000598.1:0-10180 GCA_036265085.1 Acetobacteraceae bacterium
ACTGCCGGCGGGGAGCCGGACGACGAGGCCGTCGAGCTTGTCGCTCATCACGATTTGGCAGCCGAGCCGCGAGGTCTTCTCGAGACCGAAGGCGAGGTCGAGCATGTCCTCCTCGTCCTCGGTCGGGGTGGCGAGCTTGCCGAACCAGGCCGGGTCGACGATGACGTGACAGGTCGAGCAGGCGAGCGAGCCCTCGCACGCGCCCTCGATATCGACGCCGTGCTTGTGCGCGATCTCCAGCACCGACAGGCCGAGCGGGGCGTCCACCTCGCGGCGGTTGCCGTTGCGTTCGATAAACGTCATTTTCGGCATCAACGGGTCTCGTCAGGCTCCGACGGCGCTGCGGGCGGGGATGGGACGGCTCGCGGCGAGCGACGCATACGCGACCGCGATCGCGTCGGCGGCCGCCTCGATATCGGCGCGGGAGGTAAATCGTCCGATCCCGATGCGCAAGGTGCGCGCCGCTTCGGCCGGCGTGAGACCGAGCGCGCGCAGAACGTAGGACGGCTCGATCTCCGCCGACGAGCAGGCCGAGCCGGTCGAGAGGCAGACATCGGGGACCGCCGCCATGAGTTCGGCGGCGAGGACGTGGGGGAAGGTCAGGTTGAGGTTGCCCGCCAGCCGCACGTCCGGGTCACCGTTCAGCACGAGGTCGGGTATCGCGGCACGTAGTCGCGCGAGCATCAGATCGCGCAAGCCGCCGATGCACGCGGCGTCCCCCGCCATCTCGGCGCCGGCGAGACGACACGCGACACCGAAGCCGATCACCAGCGGCGCCGGCAGCGTGCCGGACCGCAGTCCGCGCTCCTGACCGCCGCCGGAAAACAGCGGCGTGAGCCGGACCCGTGGGCGGCGGCGGACATACAGGGCGCCAACGCCTTTCGGGCCGTACAGCTTGTGGCCGCTGATCGAGAGCAGGTCCACACCGAGCGCCTGCACGTCGATCGGGATCTTTCCCACTGCCTGGGCGGCGTCGGTGTGAAACAGCGCGCCGGCGGCACGGGCTGCGGTGGCGATCGCGGCGATGTCCTGGATTACGCCGATCTCGTTGTTCCCCGTCATGACGCTGACCAGCAGCGTGGGCTCGCGCAACGCGGCCCCAATCAGGTCGAGGTCGAGCAGGCCGCTCCGGGAGACTGGCAATTCGACGGGTTCGAAGCCATCCTCCGCGAGCGATCTTACGGCCTCCAGCGCGCATTTGTGCTCGGTGGCGATCGTGATCACGCGCCTCCGGCTGAGGGTTCCAGCGGATCGGGCGAAGCGGGCGGCGCCCTTGATCGCGATGTTGTTGCTTTCGGTCGCGCCGGAGGTGAACACGATCTCCCGCGACTCGGCACCGATCAGGGCGCCGACTTCCTCTCGCGCGGCCTCGACCGCATCTTCGGCCTGGCGGCCCATGACGTGCTCGGCGCTGTGCGGGTTGCCGAAGTGCTCCGTGAACCACGGCAGCATGGCAGCGAGCACGCGCGGGTCGCAGGGGGTCGTCGCTTGGTTGTCGAGATAGATCGGGCGGTTCGGCAGGCTGTGCATTTCGACGCACCACTCAGGCGGCGCGGCGCGCCCGCAGGCGGGACGCCATGGCCCCGTAGGCGTCGGCGAAGGCCGCGATATCCGACTCCTGTGCGTTCCAGGGCAGTGACACACGGATGGCTGCGTCGGCGGCAGGGCCAAGCCCCATCGCATCGAGCACATGGCTGCGGGCGACCTTGCCCGAGCTGCACGCGGCGCCCGCGGAAACAGCGATGCCAGCAAGGTCGAGCGCGATCACCTGGATTTCGGCGGGAATGCCGAGAAGCGCGATGCACGTGGTGTTCGGCAACCGCGTAGCCTCCGCCCCGATCACCACGGCGCCCGCCGCGACCGCTTGCCGCTCGGCCCGGTCGCGCCAACCCGCGAGCCGGGCGGCGGGAGAGGGCCGCTCGGCCGCGGCGGCGAAGCCGGCGATTGCGGGCAGGGCGGGAGTGCCGCCGCGCCGCCCGCGCTCCTGACCGCCGCCAGCGATCAGAGGGGCCACCGTCGCACATTGCGACGCGAGCAGGAGGGCACCGGCGCCCGGCGGGCCACCGAGCTTGTGGGAGGAAAGCGCCATCGCGTGCGCGCCGGACTCCGCGAAATCGATGGCGATACGCCCGGCTGCCTGTGCCGCGTCGACGAAGAGCAGGGCGCCGTTCTCGTGGCAGAGCAACGAGGCCGCAGCGATGTCGTGGAGCACACCCGTCTCATTGTTGGCCGCCATCAGGCAAACGAGGGCGGGCGGCCCAACGAGGAGCCGGGCGAGCGCGTCGAGATCGGCGCGGCCGGCGCGGTCGACAGGCAGGATCGCAGCACCCGGCGCCGCGGCGCGCACGGCGTCATGCTCGGTGGCACCGACGATGATCCGGCGGTTTCGGCCCAAGGTCGCGATCGCGTGGCACGCGGCTTCGGTGGCGCCGGAGGTAAAGACGATATCCGACGGACGCGCACCGAAGCGGCGGCCCAACGCCTCGCGCGCGTCCTCCAGCACCCGACGCGCAGCGCGGCCGGCGGCGTGGACCGAGGCCGGATTGCCGCCGAGGTCGGCGGCTTCGAGCATCGCTGCACGCGCGTCGGGCCGGAGCGGCTCGGTCGCGTTGGCGTCGAGGTAGATCACGCGGCGTCCACCAACGGCGGTGGCGCGATCGCGCGGCCGCAAACCCGGCCGGCGACGACGTCCTCGAGCGTGATCGCGCTGAGGAAATAGAAGATCTGCTGCCCCAGTTCGGCCCAGAGATCGTGCGTGGCGCAGCGCGCCGTTCCCTGCCCATCGCCACCCGCCAAGCATCCGAGCTCGTCGGCCGCGCAGCGCGTGGCGCGGAGCGGCTCGTCCACAGCAGCGAGAATGTCTGCCACCGTCACAGAAGCGGCAGGGCGCTTAAGGCGATATCCGCCGCCCGGTCCGCGGGCGGAGATGACGAGCCCGGCGCGGCGCAGTCCGCCGAACAGCTGCTCAAGATAACAGAGGCTGAGTTGCTGGGTGGCGGCGATATCGCTGAGCGCCACGGGCCGGGAGTCGCGGCCCTCGCGGCAGGCCAGTTCGGTCATGGCCATGACGGCATAGCGGCCTCGCGTAGAGAGCTGCATCGGTCAGTGCGCCGGCTTGACGGATTGCGGCGTCGGGCGACCCAGCCGCGTCTCCAGCTCGCCCAACTCGCCGCGCAGGCTCTCTATTTCCCACTGCACGGGATCGAGGACGCCTTCGACCGGCGTACCATACGCGTCGAAGGGCGGGCGGGCACAATCGCGCTTGCGTTCCATGGGGCGCGCCGGGATTCCCACGACGGTCGTATCCTGCGGCACTGCCGCGACCACGACGGCGTTGGCACCCACGCGCGCATTGTCGCCCACGGTGATCGCGCCGAGAATTTTTGCGCCCGCGCCGATGATGACGCCGTTGCCGATGGTCGGATGCCGCTTGCCGCGTGCCGAGGATGTCCCGCCGAGCGTAACCTGATGATAGAGATAGACGTCGTCGCCGATCTCGGCCGTCTCGCCGATCACCACGCCCATCCCATGATCGATCACCAGCCGCCGCCCGATTGTCGCGGCGGGGTGGATCTCGATGCCCGTGAGGAAGCGGGCAAGATGCGAGACGAGCCGGCCTATGAGGAAGAGCCGCCGTGTCCAAAGCGCATGACTGAGCCGATGCCAGAGTACTGCGTGTAAGCCGGGATAACAGAGCAGCACTTCGAGATCGGAGCGGGCTGCGGGGTCCCGCTCACGATATGTCCGGACGGATTCGCGCAAAAACATGAATGACATCCGACATTTCCGTTATGAAAGATGAAGCGCCCCAACTATAGTCCGTCCCGTCCCGGTGATTTCGGCCCAGCCGGGACAAGCGACCGTGGATGGGCCCGAACGTCGTCAAAAACCCCGTTAGAGTGGAGGCGTTTGCGACCGATCGAAGCGATCCACGGCGCGTGATATGAGGTGGGCGTCGTGTGATAACCAGCTATACCTGAGCGGAATCGTCGGAATTGCGCCGAGGCCTAGTGGTTACAGTATCGTGACCCCATGTGGGGCTGATCGACACGCAGGAGACGGATGGTGTTCCGTGCCGGGGTCCGCAAGGATCGGGGCGGGAGCGGGAGGGACGTGTGGGACTCGCCCGTGACACGGCGATTGGGTCAATAGGCGGCTGAAAAGGCCGAGCGCGAGCAGGAACGGATTTCTAGAGATCATGCCCGAGGTCATGTTTGCCGGCCCTGACGGCCGGCTTGAAGGACGCTACCATCACTCCGCGGAACGCGGCGCGCCGCTCGCCCTAATTCTGCACCCACATCCGCTGCACGGCGCGACGATGAACAATCGCATCGCATATACGATGTATCAGTCCTTCCAGAAGCTCGGCTTTTCCGTGATGCGGTTCAATTTCCGCGGCGTCGGGCGGAGTCAGGGCCGCTACGACGGCGGCATCGGCGAGATCGGCGATGCGGCGGCGGCTCTCGACTGGATGCAGGTGGTCAATCCGAACTCGGGCGGCCTCTGGATCGCCGGCTATTCGTTTGGCGCCTTCGTCGGCATGCAGCTGCTGATGCGCCGGCCGGAGATCTCTGGATGGGTCAGCGTCGCGCCGCCGGCCAACCACTACGACTTCGGCTTCCTCGCACCCTGCCCCTGTGGCGGGTTGATGCTGCATGGCGACAGCGACGAGCTGGTGCCTGAGCCCGCGGTCAAGAAGCTGGTCGACAAGCTGAACACGCAGAAGGGCGTATCAGTCGACTATCGCATCATGCCCGGCGCCGACCATGTGTTCGCCAACCACGCCGACGCGATCTCCGCCCATGTCGAGGATTACGTGCGCAAGACCATGGCGCGACGGGTCATGGCGCTCGCCGCCGACTGACGTCCACGTGTTTATACTCGGGGGTTCGCTATAGCGCCCCCGGGAAGCGGCCGCGGCACGCCGGTTGTGCCGGGGAAGCTGAGTGGAAGGCCCGCCAATACGCGGGCAGCGAGGAAACCGAAGCATTCGGCCTCCATCGCGTCCCCGTCCCAGCCGACGAGCTCGACCGGATCGACCGGTGCGGCAAGGCGCTCGCGCAGGGCGGCCATGATGGACGGATTGCGCCGCCCACCGCCGGTCACCAGCCACCGCACGGGGGCCGCGGGGAGCGGCGCGCGCGCAACCGACTCGGCGGTGAACGCCACGAGCGTCGCGGCCCCGTCGGCGGGCGCGAGCGCATCGAGGCCGCTCAACGCCAAACTGCGGGCGAAATCAAGCCGATCCAGCGATTTCGGTGCCGGGCGGCCGAAATACGGATCGGCGATCAGCCGTCCGAGTACCGCGGCATGGGCCCGGCCGCCGGCCGCCAGCAGTCCGTCGCGGTCGCAAGGTTCGCCAGTGTGCCGCTCCGTCCAGTCATCGAGCGGCCCATTGCCAGGACCGGTATCGAAGGCGAGCAGGGTGCCATCAAGTCCGATCCAGGTCACGTTGCCGACGCCGCCAAGATTGAGCACAGCCAGCGGGCGCGGCAGGTCGGCCGCGAGCGCCGCGTGATAGGCCGGCGCGAACGGCGCGCCCTCACCGCCAGCGGCAACATCGGCGGAACGGAAATCGTAAGCGACTGGAACGCCGAACGAGCGGGCGAGCGCCGCGGCGTCGCCGATCTGCCAAGTGCGGCGCTGATCCGGCCGGTGCAGAATCGTCTGGCCGTGGAAGCCGATGATGTCCGCAGTGGCGCCAAGCGCGCGCACAGCGACAATGTGCGCTTCGGTCACCCGACGACCGACGTCGACAACGATCGGGTCGTCCGCGGACAGGGTCGGCGCAAGGTCGAGCACGCGGCGGAGCTCCACCCGCAGCGCCGGATCGTAGGGCGTGGTGGCGGCCGCGCCGCGCCGCATCACACTCTCCCCGTCCGTGTCGATCCAGGCCGCATCGACGCCGTCCAGCGACGTTCCACTCATCAACCCGATAGCGCGCAACGGTTCCTCCCGACGGTAGGCCGTGCTAACCCGCGCGACCCCGACACGACGGCCCGAGATCATGCCAGTCAGCGAGTTTCTGCAAGAGGCCACCGCCCGTGGCTTCCTCTTCCAGTGCACCGATAGCGAAGGCCTCGATGCCGCGCTGCGCGGGGGCGGGCCGATCGCGGGCTATATTGGGTTCGACTGCACGGCCGACAGCCTGCATGTCGGTTCACTCGTGCAGATCATGTTGCTGCGGCTGTTGCAGCGCTGCGGCCACAAGCCGGTTACGCTCATGGGGGGAGGCACCACGCGGATCGGCGATCCGTCTTTCCGTGATGAGGCCCGTCAGTTGCTGAGCGATGCACAAATCGCGGCCAATATGGCCGGCATTCGACGCTGCTTCGACCCGTTCATCCGCTTCGGCGACGGGCCGACCGATGCGGTGATGCCAAACAATGCGGACTGGCTCGACAAGCTCGGCTACATTGATCTGCTGCGCGAGGTTGGCGTCCATTTCAGCGTTAACCGGATGCTGTCCTTCGATAGCGTGCGGAACCGGCTGGAGCGCGAGCAGGGCCTGACGTTTCTGGAGTTCAACTACTCGATCCTGCAGAGCTACGATTTCCACGAGCTGTTCCGTCGCCTCGGTGTCGTGCTGCAGATGGGCGGGTCGGACCAATGGGGGAACATCGTCTCCGGCGTCGATCTGGTGCGCCGCACTGAGGGCAAGACCGTGTTCGGCCTCACCACGCCGCTGATCGCGACGTCCTCCGGCGCGAAGATGGGCAAGACGGCGAAGGGTGCGGTGTGGATCACTGCGGATCGCGTTTCGCCGTACGAGTACTGGCAGTACTGGCGCAACACCGAAGACGCCGATGTCGGCCGGTTCCTGCGCTTGTTCACGGATTTGCCGTTGAGCGAGATCGCGCGGCTCGAGGCGCTCGGCGGCGCGGAGATCAACGAAGCCAAGAAGATCCTCGCCACGGAGGCGACGGCGCTCGCGCATGGCCCACAATCCGCCGCGCAGGCGGCGGAGACTGCGCGACTCGCGTTCGAGGAAGGTGCCACGGCCGCCGCCCTGCCATCGGTAAGCGTCCGGGCAGACGATCTCGCGGCAGGTTTCCCGGTCGTCAAGCTGCTGGTCGAGGCGGGCCTTGCCGCCAGCAACGGAGAAGCGCGGCGCCTGATCCGCGGCGGGGGCGCGCGGCTGAACGACGCGCCGATCGCCGACGAGATGCTCGTCGTAACGCCGGCGCACCTGATGGACGGAGCGATCAAATTGTCCGCCGGCCGTAAGCAGCACCGGCTGGTGCGTCCCGGCTGATCGCCCGGTCAGGCCTTGAGGCGGGTCGCCAGGTCTTCGATGTCTGTCGCGATCACGTCCCAATCCTCTTCGGCGGCGAGATCGCGGCTCTGATTCGGGCCGTGTTCGGTGGCCCGGGCGAAGAACGCCGTCCGGAGGCCGAGTGCCCGAGCGGCGCGCAGATCGCCATTATGTGCGGCCGCCATCATCACTTCTTGGGGCTGCAGGCCGAGAAGTGCGGCCGCTCCTCCATATGTCTCCGGATCGGGCTTGTAGTGACGGAACAACTCCGTTGCGAGCACGGTGTCCCACGGCAACCCGGCCCGTTTCGCCATGTTGACCAGGAGAGCGACGCTGCCGTTGGATAGCGGCGCGATGATGAATTGCTGTTTGAGTCGGCGCAGTCCGAGCACGGAGTCAGGCCACGGATCGAGCCGGTGCCACCCACGCACGAGGTATTCGCGGTCGATCTCCGGCAGGACGGAAGGCAGGCCGAACCTGGGTGCGAGATCGGCGAGACTGGCACGCTGCAGTCCGTCGAGATTCGTCCAGGGCACCTCGCCGCGGCGCACCCGCTCCATCGAAGGAACATAGGCCGCACGCCAGGCATCAACGAATCCGACCCAATCGACCTTGGTAAATCCGCGCGTCGGCCCCCAGCTCGCGAAGTCGCGGATCAGGCTGCCGCGCCAATCGACCACCGTCCCGAAAACATCGAAGAGAATCGCCCGGATTTCACTCATCTTGCTATGGGGATCCTGATACTCGACGGAAGGGCGGACATAATGCAAAAACGGAACTCCTGCGGTAACGAGATTTATCCCTGATGCGGAAATTCCGTCTTGCGCTCGCGGCGGCGCTGCTCGCCTGCGGTCCCGCGGCATCAGAGGGACAGTCGGTTTCGTCGGGAGCCGCAGCGCTGCTCCGTGCTTATCCGGATGAGCTGGCCGGCGTCGACGGCGACATGCTGATCTGGCGAGATGGCACACGTATGTCTCTCTCCGCGGGCACGCCGGATAAGACGCTCGCCATGCTGGTACGGGACGGATCGATCTTCGACATGTTCCGAATGCCATATCGTGCGGGATCGCTCGCGACCGATCCCGCGCCCGATGAAGATCCCGGCCGTATCCGGAATCAAGCATTCTTCGCCAAGATGTACGGCGACTGCCGCAGCGGCGAAGTGGAGTCCCGCCTCGTCCCAATCGTCTGGCTCCCTCACAGCTGGGGCCGCACCGTACGAATGACATCGGTCAATGCGGTTGCCGAACGCCTGGAAACAATTTCGCGCGAGATCGACGCGCTCGATCCGGAGACGAAGCGTGCCGCCTACCCGCTCGGCGGCACCTACAATTGTCGCACCGTCGCGGACACGGGTGCGCCGAGCATGCACGGGACCGGGGCGGCGATCGATCTGAACGTGTCGATGTCGGACTACTGGCTGTGGCGGCGAGGCGCGGCGTACCGTAATCGCATTCCGATGGAGATCGTCCAGATCTTCGAACACCACGGCTTCATCTGGGGCGGCAAGTGGTCGCACTACGATACGATGCACTTCGAGTTCCGGCCGGAACTGCTCGGTTTGGACCCCACCGCGGAGGAGTGAACAGATGAAGATCGCGCGCATCGAGACGTTCCTGCTGCATCCGGGATCCGGAAAGAACCTGCTGTTCTGCCGCGTCGAGACGGAAGACGGGCTGTATGGATGGGGCGAAGCCTATGTCACGCGTGGCAAGGAGCGCGTGATCGAGTCCTGTATTCACGCGATGGCGGAGTATGTCACCGGCCGCAGCGCATTTTCTATCCGGCATACTGCGCAGGTGTTGTTCGAGGACTTCGCGATCCGCCGCGTCTCGATGGAGCTGCTCTCAGCGTGGAGCGCCATCGAAATCGCGCTCTGGGACATCCTCGGCAAGCGGACGGGCCAACCGGTGTACAATCTGCTCGGCGGCAAGTCGCGTGCGCGAGTGCGAGTGTATGCGAATGGCTGGTCCGAGGGCGTCGACATCGATACCAATATCCGGCACGCGCAGCGCTTGAAGCAGCTCGGCTTCACCGCGGCGAAGTTCGATCCGTTCCCCGGTCCGTGGCGCAGCTTCGTCGATCCGCGCGACGAGGACCATGCGATCGCGTTCGTGCGGCAAATGCGCACGGCGATGGGGCCGGAGTTCGAGCTGCTGATCGAGGCACATCGGCGGTTCGCACCGTCGCACGCGATCAGCATCGGCCGGCGGCTCGCGGAATTCGGCATCACTTGGTACGAGGAGCCGTGCCTCGCGGACAACGTCGAGCTGCTCTGCGAGGTCCGCCGGGCGGTCCCGATCCCGATCGTCACGGGGGAGGCCCTCTATTCGAAGGAGCAGTTCTTCCAGGTGCTCGAGCGCCGAGCGGCCGACATCCTCAACCCCGATATTTGCGCGTGCGGCGGGATCACCGCGCTGATGGATCTTTCCGCGATGGCGCAGCCGCAGGCCGTCGTCATGGCGCCGCATAACTACAACAGCGTGCTGATGGGGCTCGCCGCGACGGTGCATGTCTGCGCGGTGATCCCGAATTTCCGAATCGCCGAGTATTTTGTGAACTTCACAGAACCATGCGAGGCGGTCTCGACGCAGCGGATCGAGGTGAAGGACGGCTGGGCGGAATTGCCGGAGACGCCGGGGCTCGGAGTCGAGATCGACGTCGCGAAGCTGCGCACGCATCCGTATCGCGAGTTCGCGCACAAGAAGCTGACGGAGGATTGGCAGGAGTATCCACGCAAGGACTACGTCGTCGCGCGGTGACGCTCACCGCAATCGCTGGTCGAGCGCGTCGCGCAGCCCGTCGCCGAACACGCTGAGCGCGAGCACGGTGACGAAGATTGCGATGCCTGGAAAAATCGTCAGGTAGTCGTCGACGCCGAGATAGCTGCGACCATCGGAGAGCATTGCGCCCCATTCCGGCGAC
>DATAPS010000599.1:0-10933 GCA_036265085.1 Acetobacteraceae bacterium
GCGGGCTAGGCCGCGACACGCTCGGGCGCGCGAACTTCCTGCCGGAAGGTCTCGGCGATGTGCGCGGCGAGAACGTCGGTGACCGGCTGGGTCGGGTTGCGACCCTTCAGCAGAAGAATGCCGGCTCCCGGCAATTCGGGCATCCCCTCCTCCGGGCGAAGCACGCGCAGCCCCTCCGGCAGCGTCGTGATCGGGGAGACCGTCACCGCGAGGCCGGCGAGCACCGGCACATGCGTCCCGGCAAGCGTTGCGGAGGTGTAGCCGATCCGGTACCGCCGCCCGGCCTTCTCGAGCGTGCTGATCGCTGCCTGCCGCCAGGCGCATTTCTTCGCCGAGATTGCCAGCGGCAGCGGATCGATCCGATGCGGCGCATGACGCTCCGACGTGATCCATTGCAGCGGGCCTTGCCAGAGCGGCGTCGTCGGCCAGTTCCGCGGCTCGTGCGTTTCCGAGCACAGCGTCAGATCGAGCTCGCCTTCCTTCAGCCGCTCCACAAGCTCGTTCGACGGCAGGCAGAGCACATCGACCTCGACGGCCGGATGGGTATGCGCCAAGCGCTTCAGCACCGGCGGTAGAAACCGCATGGCGTAGTCGTCCGGCGTGCCGAGCCGTACCGTGCCGCGCACTGAAGGTTCCCGGAATGCGGACCAGATCTCGTCGTTCAGGGTCAGCAACTCGCGGGCGCGCTCCAACAGATACCGGCCATGCGGCGTGAGCTGCACTGCCCCGCCCTTCCCGCGCAGCAGCACTTTCTCGCCCAGCAGGGATTCGAGGCGTTGCACCTGCATCGAGACGGCCGATTGCGTGCGCCCGACGCGCTCGGCGGCACGGGTAAAGCTGCCGTCCTCCGCGATGTAGACGAAGGCACGGAGCAGATCGGGGTCGAGGCCGGCGGGGATGCTCATGAACATCAATATCGTTGATCTTGATGATCAACGCAATTCGTTTCAATGATCGGCTGCGGCACCCCACTTTCTAGGCATCGATACGACGAAGGAGCGTGCGATGTTCGCCAACAACGTTATCGGCCTGAACCGGACCACCACTTTGCCGCCTCGGCGGCGGCAGAATTTGCGCCGATTCCTCGCGCACTTGTGGACCGCCGCCGCCAGGGCCGCCGAGACCGTCAACAGCCGTCGCCGTCTCGCTGAGGTGGACGATCGTACTTTGGCCGATCTCGGAATCTCCCGCGCCCAGGCGCGATACGAGGCGTCCCGTCCGGTGTGGGACCAGGGGACAACATATCGCCAGTAGAGCGTTGATATTACTGTGTAAATTTCGGAGCGCTACGGCAGCGATCCCACTGGTGATGCCACTGGTTTGGTGTCACCAGTGGGTGGCGTGACAGAGGCTTGCCGTCCGGCGGCTCGGCGGCCATCTCGGCGACATGACCCATCGTCCGTGCACGCAAGCCGAGCCGCGCGAAGCCCAGCCCCGATTTCCGGCGCGACGCTGATCGTGCCGGGTGGCGGGACGACCTACATTCCCCCGCCGCTGCTTGACCCCACTCCACCGGCTTCACTGCCCTCGCTAACTGTGCCGCCGCCGAGGGTGACGTATGGGCCGGCGCTCTGCGTCCGCGACGGCAGATCCTGCGCCGCGGAGCATGCGGCGCAACAGGCGAGCGCGAGGGGGCCGAGGACCCCTCCGATGAGGCGCGGTTTCATGCTGCTGTTTCTCCTGCGGACGGGCTGTGTTTACCCGGATGACCACACGGACGCCTCGGGCACGGTGCCTATTCCATTCCACCGAGTGCATCCGTCCCGTCTGGGAGGGGCGATTGCACCCTGCCCCGCGCCTCGCTACCATTCGGATTGCGAACCAAATCCAAGGGAGCAGACGTGATGGTGGGGCTGATCACGGGGATCGTCGAGATTAATGACGGACCGACGCCACTGGGGGGCCCCACACGAACCCCTCCGGTCCTGATAAAGGTAAAAGGGGGTGGCCGTGGAGAGGCTTGGCAGATAGAGATCTCGCAAGACGCCGCCGCGGAATTAACCGAACGGCTTTCACGGTTCTTGCAACACCGCGGTTCCCGGTAAGCCGGCCATCAAGGCCGCACCATCTCTCGGCCATGCGGACCAAGCACCCGAACATCGTCATGGCTAGGCCGCCGAAGCGGTCGCCGAAGCCTAAGCCGGCACCCCGCGACGCGCCGTCGAGCGCGATCGCAGTGGCCAAGCGGGGCCGCCGGCGGGGCGCGGAGGACGCGGAGGCAGCGCGGGGCGATGCTGAGGTCGCAGCGTTCTTGCGGCGCGTGCTGCGGCCGCCGGAGCCGACGTAGCGGGGGCCGGCGCAGCCTAGATGTGGTCGATCGCCCTCTCATACGCGACGGTCACGCCGAGGTCGCGCGCGCCGCAGCGGCACCGCAGCGGTAGCTCGAGCAGCCGGGTATCGGCATGCGGACCGGACGCCAGCGTGGGAAGGTCGAGCGTCCATCCCGTGCCGATGCGAGACGTTGCGATGACGCGGAACGGTTGTTCGGCGTAGCTGCGGGGCGTCGGTAGGTCGGGCATGACCCCGCCAGGATACCCGCTATTTGGCGGTGCATAACGCTACACCGCAAGCGCCGCCGCCAGCCAATCCCAGATATCGAACCCTAGCAGCGTCAGGATGAGCGCAGCCGGCGGGAGCGCCACGGCAAAGATCGCGAGTAGCGCGATCTGTACAAAGGTCAAATGTTGGATACGCTCGATGAACGTGCGCACGGCACGCATGGGGGCTCCGGCGGTTGCAAAGGGGGTGCCGTGCTACCCGGAGATCGCGAACCGTGATTGCAGAAAAGGAACCGTGGTTGCGGAAAAGCATGATGGACCCGACCGGTTGCGCCTACCCCCCGTTGCCCTGAACTACCCCGTGGCCACCGCCTTGACGCAACCGGAGACCACGGCGCTGAACCTGGGCGCCAACTGGCGTGCCGGCCTCCAGCGTGGTTGTATCGGCCAACCGCGTTGGAGGACCGTCATGCTCACGCAAGCGCAAATCGCTGAGTACAACGAGGTCGGCGCGATCGTCGTGCCGGGCGTGATCGGCGCGGACGGGCTCGCTCGGCTCCGCGCCGTCACCGACTTATTCGTGGAGCGTGCGCGCGAGGTGACGTCGCACACCGATCTCTACGACCTCGAGGACACGCATAGCCCGGGCCAGCCACGGGTGCGGCGGATCAAGAACCCCCACCTGAACGATCCCGCCTACGCCGACCTGGTCCGGCATCCCGGCATCGTCGCCGCGCTGTGCGACCTCTGGGGCCCGAACCTGCGGTTCGACACGGCGAAGCTGAACATGAAATCGGCGGGCTTCGGCGCGGCTGTCGAGTGGCACCAGGACTGGGCGTTCTACCCGCACACCAACGACGATCTCGCCGCGGTCGGCGTGATGATGGACGACATGGCTCTCGAGAACGGGCCGCTCATGATCATCCCCGGCAGCCATCGCGGGCCGATATACGATCATCACGCCGACGGATGCTTCTGCGGCGCGATGGACCCGGAGACGTGCGGCGTCGACTTCAGCAAGGCGATCGCGCTGACCGGCCCGGCCGGTTCGATCACGATCCACCATGTCCGCGCCGTCCACGGCTCGGCCCCGAACACCTCGGACCGCGACCGCCGGCTGCTGCTCTTCCAGTTCCGCGCAGCCGACGCTTGGCCCCTGGTCAGCCGGCCGGCGACGCTGGAGGCGTTCGACGCGCTGATGGTCGCCGGCGAAAGCACGCTCGAACCGCGCCTGACGCCGGTGCCGGTCCGTCTGCCGCTGCCGCCGGCGCTGAAGGAAGGATCGATCTACGAGAACCAGAAGAGCGCGCGGCGGCGGTTCTTCGTCACGGCCGGCGAAAGTGAGCCGGCGCGGGCCGCCGCCGCGGACTGATTCGGATCACGGGACGCGGGCGTCCGGCCCGCGCAACGCGAGCCGGCCGGCCGCTTGGCCGGCCGGCAACCAGCGGAGCGACGGCAAGCCGCGGAACGCCGTCATCTGGGGAACGCGCAGTTCGGCCTCGACATGGCGCCTCAGCACTACGATGAGCGCAAACAGAAGATAATCGATGTCGTAGTAAGCCGCACTGAGGAGGCTACCCGACGCAACGAACGCGAGTAGCGAGATCTGCAGTCTGAGCGCGAGATCGCCGGCCCACTCGAGGTCGCGCCTATCCGCCGCCCTCACCAGACGCCGCGTGCGCCGCGCATTGACGAAGCCGCTGAAAATCAGCAGCACGAAGCAGAACAATCCACCAAAGCCCATGTCGCCCAGCACTTCGAACCAGATGCTGTGTGCCGCATGCGGATACGGCGCCGGATTCGCTTCGGGAAACAACGGCAGCGTATTGATTTTCGGAAGGTAGTTGAACCAAATGTCCGCCAGCTGAATTCCATGCATCCCGGCACCGAACGGCCGATCGAGCGCCACGAGCGTGCTGATCTGCCACGCGGCCACCCGCCCGAGGAAGGAGACGTCGTCAGAGGCGTCTTGGATGGTATCGATTCTGTTGACCCATGCCTGACCGACCACCTGCAGGCCGCCAAACGCGAGTGCGACAACCAGGAGAGCGGCCATTATCTTGCGCTTGCTCGCAAGGGCAGAGGCGAGCGCGATGATGGCAAGTCCACCGAAGCCGCCACGGGAGTACGTGGCGATCACGCCGAACATGCACATGACGCCGCCCGACAGGATTGCCAGACGCATGATGCGAAGCTTCAGAACGTGATACAGATGCTGACACAGTGGGAGCATCAGCAGGAGGTTCATCGCGAGCTGGTTATTGTCGCCGTACGATCCGCCCTGGACCTTGTGCCCACCGCCCGACACGAGAAACTTCGCCCCCTCATCGACGCCGTAAAACCCGAGGCCGAGGCAGATGGCGATGATGAGGGCGTGCATCTGAAACCGCCTCCTCACGACGCCCATGACGACGAAGCCGAGAAGAAGCACCTTGAGGTATTTCTCGCAAAGATCCCAGCCGAATGCGGCGTTCTGGGCCGGCGACAAGACTTGCGCGGTGATCGCTAGGCCTGCGAGCGAGAGGAACAGGAATTGAGACAACCCCAGTTGCGGGTGAAATTTGCCGCCCCGCTGAGCAAGGAGAAGCAAGACCGTCAGGCCGGCTCCGACCTTCGCGAAAGGAACATACGTGCCGAACGAGTAAAGAACGTCGACCGGCGACAGAAGCGATGTCCAGGTCCAGAGCAGAATGCCAACGTCGACGCCGCCCTGCACTGCCAGCACAACGAAGACCAGCCATGAAACGACGTATAGGAGGTCGCGCACTACGACTTGCTCCGCCAGGGCGGCGAGTGCGGATCCCGCGTGGCGCCCCTATTCGCCGGGATACCGCGGTTCCTGAGAGACGGTGGACGACCTGAGCCCGGTTCCGCTGGACCCTCTTTCCACGCGAACAAACCCCGTCGCGGCCGGTTGTCCGCCACCCAGAGCAGCAGAAGCGTGAAGCCGATGATCTCGACCAGAAGGAGCAGGGATTCCACTGCGCTAGCACCCCCCCAGCCGAAATATTCGAACCTGCCTCAAAGCAAACGCCCTTCACGCCAGAGACCGACGCCGCTCACAGTCGCATCTATCGGGGGACAGTAAGCCCGAACGGTTGACAATACCCTCACATCCGGCGTCGAAGGTCCGAGCGCGGGCGCCGTCTCTGCTGTCCGGACCGAGCCTTACCACAGTCTGATGAGACCCGCCCATCCCAGATGCCGGCCCCGTGCGCGTTGCTGCCATCACTAGAGTTTTACACGAGCGCCGCCGCCGCCCTCAGATCGCGGACAAACGCCGCATATTCCCGGGCTTTCGTATCCGCGTCGGGCAGTCTGAGCAAATACGATGGATGCACGGTCACGAACCCGGTCGTGCCGTCCAGCGGGATCGCCCGCCCGCGCTCCCGCGCAATCGTCACCGCCCGGCCCAGCACTGCGCGCGCGGCGCTCGCTCCCAGCATGACCGTCAGCCGCGGCCGGACCTCCGCCCGCTCGAGGTCGAGCCAGAACCGGCAGGCGGCGATCTCCCCGGCGTCCGGCTTGGCATGGATGCGCCGCTTGCCGCGCGGTTCGAATTTGAAGTGTTTCACCGCGTTCGTGACATAGACCCGATCGCGGTCCACCCCAGCCTCCGCCAGCGCGCGGTCGAGCAGCTGCCCGGCCGGCCCGACGAACGGACGGCCGGCGAGATCCTCCTGATCGCCCGGCTGCTCGCCCACCAGCATCATCAGCGCGTCCGGCGGGCCTTCCCCGAACACCGTCTGGGTCGCACGCTCCCAAAGATCGCAGCGCCGGCATCCCGCCGCATCGGCCGCGGCCTGCGCGAGCGGGTCGTTCGGGCGCTCGGGCGAGATCACGGGCTGCTTCACCATCGTCTGGACGCGACTCTCCGCGGTGCGGACCAGTTCCGGTATCGCCGCAGCCTCGGGAAGGTTCTTCCAGTATTTCCGCGGCATCGCCGCGACCCTGAGCCGCGCCGGGTTGAAGATACTGGCGAAATGAACCCGCCAGTGCTCGGCCAGCCGGTCGTCGCCCGGCACGTCGCTCGGCTCGGCACCTGGGCCGAATGTGACTTCGACGCCGTTCCAGTGCGCGCTGCGATAGGGCGTGAGGATCGACCACGTCATCGTCGCGAAGCGGCGGACGAAGAAGGCGGCGTTCGCCTCGACGATGTAGTGCGACGGCTCGAACCACGCGACGCAGCGCGTCGCGCCATCCTGCTGCACCTCGCGGAGTCGCAGGAAGGCGCGGATCTTCTGGGTGTCGTCACGGACCGCCTGGGCGAGGCGCTGCGCGCGATGCACATCCGGGTCGGTGATCTGCTCCAGTATCTGCCGCTCGCCGGCATGCGCCCGCCAGATCAGCCGATAGAGCAACGCGAAGCGCTCGGGATCGCGCGCCTGGATCACCGTCTCCGCGAGCGCCACCAGCGCGCGGGGAACGTTGAACGTCCCCACCGGCGACGCGGCCGCGGGCTCCGCGGCCGCCCCCGCGAACAGGTCATCCGGGGTTTGCACCGACCACGCGACATGCTCCGGCGGCACCCCTGCGAGCGCCAGCCCCCGCGCCGCCCCGCGCCAGCCATCCCAGTCGACCTGATGCGCGAGCACGGCGCTGCGGAGGATCACGGGAAGGTCTATCTGCGCCACAAGTTTCCCCTTTGTTCTAAGCGCTCCCGGACGCTTTGCAACCTTGCAGGATTCGCTGGGGCGAGGGCATCGACCGGCAGGCCGGACGCGGTTACCGTGACACCATTGCATCGTCCGGAGTTCCCCGAATGCCCGATCCGTCAGCCTGGGCCGCCCTCGGCGGCGCCTCGAACCCCAGCTTTTCGCGCGACGGAACCAAGCTGTTCCATCTCCGCGGCGCGGGACTGCCGCAGGTTTGGGAGCTGACGATCGCGACGGGCGAATCGCGACAGCTCAGCCGGCACGACGAGAAAGTCGCGATCCTCCGCCGTTTCCCCAAGGACGACCGCCTACTCTGGGGCATCGACGCGGGCGGCGACGAGCGGCAGCAGCTCTGGCTGTCCGACGGCTCGGGCGAGGCACGGTCGCTGACCTACGACCGCAACGTCATCCACGATTTCGGCGCCTTCTCGCCCGAGGGCGACCGCATCGCCTATTCCGCCAACGACCGGCACACCGCCTGCTTCGACGTGCTGGTGATGGACGTCGGCACCGGTCAGCGCCGCCGCCTACTGCAGGGCGAAGGCCACCGCGCGGTCACTAATTGGAGCCCCACGGGCGACCGCATCATCGTCCTCGCTGACGTCAGCAGCAGCGATCAGATCTTGCAGTTTGTCGACGTCACGACCGGCGCCGCCGCCGACCTCCCCCGCCCTGGGCCGACCCGCTACGCCGCCGCCCGCTTCACAGCGGATGGAAAGACGCTGCACGCGCTGACGGATCACGGCGGTGCGGATTTCATGCGACTGTGCCGGATCGACGCCGAGAGTGGTTCGGTCACACCCTTGTTTGCGCCCGCAGGGCGCGACGTCGAGGCCTACTCGCTCACGCCGGACGGCAAGCTGCTGGCGACGGTGGAGAACGATCGCGGCTATGCCGTGCTGCGCGTCGGCGAGGTTGGCACGGACCGGCCTGCCGTGACCGGGCTGCCAAAAGGCATCGTCGGCGACCTTGCCTGGTCCGCCGACAACACCTTGCTCGCGTTCGCCGCCCAGTCGCCCACGGTGCCGCCCGGCCTTTGGATCTGGGAGGCGGCGAGGAAGGCCGCGCGCCCGGTCTGGCAGCCCGATCCGAAGGCGGAGACCGGCATCGACCCCGCGAGCTTTCGCGACTTCGAGCTGGTGTCCTGGCACAGCAAGGACGGCACGGAAATCCCGGGCTGGTTCATCCGTCCCGCGAGCCCGCCGCCCGCGGGCGGCTACAAATCGGTTATCTGGGTCCACGGCGGACCGGCTAGCCAGACGCGGGCGAATTTCCGCCCCGATATCCAGATGCTGCTCGATCAGGGGTACGCGGTGATGATGCCGAACGTCCGCGGCAGCACCGGCTACGGCCGCGCGTGGATGGAGTCGGATGATCTCGGCAACCGGGGAATCGCCGTCGCGGATCTCGTGGCCGGGCGCGCGTGGCTCGCGAAACAGCCTGGTATCGACCCCGAGCGCATCGGCATCATGGGCCAGTCCTATGGCGGCTGGGCCGTGCTTGCGGCGATCACGCAGCATCCGGAACTCTGGCGCGCCGCGGTCGACTACTACGGCATTGCCGACTGGTACACGCTGCTGCGCGACACCGGCCCGTGGCGCCGCGACCACCGCGCCCACGAATACGGTTTCCCCGGCCGCGACGACGAGGTGCTCGAAGCGCAATCGCCGATCCGCCGCGTCAGCGCCGTCACCGCGCCGCTGCTGGTTGCGCACGGGGATCGCGATCCGCGCGTGCCGATGAACGAGAGCGAGCAGTTCGTCGACGCAATGGCGCGGCACCAGAAGCGCGTCCGTTATGAGCGGTTCACCTATGCCGGCCACGGATTCATCCGCCCCGACCACCGTCGCCGCATCTACAGTGCGGTCGCCGAGCATTTCGCCACGCATCTCTGAACAGGAGACGACCATGCGCCTTCCGGCCCGGAACCACCGTCCGCTGATCATGGGCCGCCACGGCGCGGTCGGCGCAAATCATCCGATGGCGACGCAAGCGGGGCTCGACGTGCTGCGCGCCGGCGGCAACGCCGCCGACGCGACGGTCGCGATCTCGCTCGCGCTCGGCGTCGTCGAGCCGATGATGTCCGGGCTCGGCGGCGACGGGTTCTATCACATCCATCTCGCCGGCACCGGCGCGGCGCTGGTCTATAACGGCTGCGGCTGGGCGCCGGCCTCCGCGACCCCCGAGGCGTTCGCGCGCGGAATGGACATCTACGGCCCCCGCAGCGTCTCGGTCCCCGGCTCGCTCGGCGGCATCGCGGCGCTGCACAAGGCGCACGGATCGAAGCCCTGGGCCGGGCTCGCCACCGCAGCGATCGGCTACGCGCGGGACGGCTTCGCGGCGACGCACAACTACAGCCGCTACACGATGGACAACCTAGCGCAGCTCAACGCCGACCCGGACAGCAGCGCCACCTTCCTGCGCGATGGCAAGGCGCCCGCGCTCGGCACCGTCGTCACCCAGCCCGCGCTCGCGCGCACGCTGGAAGAGATCGCGGCCGGCGGCGCCGAGACGTTCTATCGCGGCGCCCTCGCGGCCCGCCTCGCCCGCGGGATGAAGCGGCGCGGCGTGCCGATCACGGACGCGGACCTCGCGGACTACCAGCCGGAGGTGCAGACGCCGCTCGCGATCCACTATCGCGGGTTCGAGGTGCGGCAGACGCCGCCGAATTCCACCGGCTTCACGATGCTGCAGATGCTGCGCATCGCCGAGCGCTTCGACCTTGCCGCACTCTCGCCGGCCGACCGCGTCCACGTCCTCGTCGAAGCCAAGAAGCGCGCCTTCCTCGACCGCGAGCGCCACGGCGCCGACCCGCGCTTCAACGCGGTGCCCGTCGAGCAACTGCTGTCCGATGCGATCGCCGACGCACATGCCGCGAAGATCGACATGCGCCGCGCCGCCGATATCCGGCTCGTCGAGCCGGTCGCCGCCGGCGGGGACACGACGTATTTCTGCGTCATCGACGCGGAGGGGAACGCGGTCTCCGCGATCCAGAGCATCAATTCCGCCTACGGCTCGGGAGTCACCGCGGGGGACACGGGCGTCGTGCTGAACAACCGCATGGCTTACTGGCATCTCGCCGAGGGCCACGCCAACCGCCTCGCGCCGGGGAAGCGGGTACGGCACACGATGAACGCACCGATGGTGTTCCGCGACGGCGCCCTCTGGGGCGTGCTCGGAACGCCGGGCGCGGACCATCAGGTGCAGGTGAACCTGCAGGCATTGTGCGCCATGCTCGACCTCGGCGCCGATCCGCAGACCGCGCTCGAGATGCCGCGCTGGAGCAGCAGTCAGGTCGGGCAGGGCGCCAACTGGCCGCACGACGGCGACGGCAAGCTCACCATTGAGCGCGACTTCGGCGACGACGTGCTCGCCGACCTCGCGCGCCGCGGGCATGCGCTCGCGCCGGTGCAACACCTGGAGGCGCCGTGCTCGCTGCAGGCAATCCAGGTGCTGCCGAACGGTGTCCGCGCGGCGGCATCCGATCCGCGGCGGGACGGGTGGGCGGGCGCGTTCTGATCCCGGCCGCGCCGGGCCGCGCATTCACTCGAGGAGCGGCTGGGCCAGCAGCGGCTGGGCCAGGAGCGGCTGCCGGTAGCGGGTGAGATAGAAGCGGAACGGCCGGTCGCGGGTCCCGGGGAACGGCGGCGGGTCCCAGGGCGGCGGCGGCAGGCCGGCGGCGGTGGCGGCCTTCTCGGCTTCCACCATCCGGGCGTGGGCGGCCCAGTCGATGGTGACGACATCGGCCTGCGAGGGCAGCCGCAGCAGGTCGGGGATCTC
>DATAPS010000600.1:0-6302 GCA_036265085.1 Acetobacteraceae bacterium
GTCGATTGTGCGTCGAGCATGGCGCGGATGCGGCGCGCGCGTTCGTCGCCGAACCAGTCGCGGGAGAGGAATACCGGGAAGTCGGGCGGTGCAATTCGCTCGTTTGCGTTGACGAGGCGGCCGCTCGGCGGATCGACGAAGTGGGGCAGCTGATCGCCGGCCGCCCAGCCAACCCAATCGTAGTCGCCCGACGCGCCCGGGGCGGGGAAGCTGCCGTCACCTGCGCGACGGACCGGCACGCGTCCGGTGACGAACAGGCCGATCCCGTTCCTGTCGGCGACGAGCAGGTTCTGGTTGGGCGACGTGATCCGTGCCGCGGCGGCCCCGGCGGCCGTGATGTCGGCCGCTTCGTTCAGCGCCATCAGTCCGGCCGCGGCCGCGTCGCCTGGCATGAGGCTCGCGATCGATAGCGCCAGTAGCGGTCCACCGCGGTTGGTGAGGTCACTGATCAAAGGTCCGTGCCGCGTCGCGCGCACCGTCCAGAGCTCGTCCGGCCGGCCGCGCACGCGGATCCGTTCCTGCCGCACCTGGAACGGCCGGGGGCCGTCCGGCGTCATGTATCGGTCCGACCCCTCCGGCGTCTCGACAAACAGGTCCTCGGTGTCGCTGCCGGTGGTGGTGAAGGTCCAGGCGATCTTGCCGTTGTGGCCGAGCACAAGGAACGGCACGCCGGGCGCGGTCGCGCCGGCCAGCACGCCCTGCGGGGTGTCGATGCGGGCGAGATACCAGATCGCCGGAAAACCGAATCCGAGATGCGGATCGCCCGCCAGAAGGGGGGCGCCGGTCGCCGCGTGCTTTCCGTCCACCGCCCACTCGTTGCTCTCCTCCGCCGGCAGCGTGAACGGATCGGGGAAGGTCGGCAGCAGGTCCGCCAGTTTCATCGCCCGTACCGGATCGGGCAGCAACGCTGCCTCAGGATGCCCGCCGCCGCCCGCCGAACTCGGCCAGAGGGCGTCGATCACCGGTTGGGGAAGGCGCGCGGATAGGTTGAGGCGTGCCAGCTCCGCCCGCCAGTTGCCGGACAGGTAGAGCGCCATCGTCTTGCCCCAGAGCAGGCTGTCGATCGGGCGCCAGGGCGGAGGCGTCCCGAGCACCGCGAATTCTTCGGCGGAGAAGCGGCCGCGCCGGTCGATCCAGGCGTTGACGCCGCGCGCGTAGGCGTCGAGCACTGCGCGCACGTCGGGCGAGAGCGCCGCGAGGTCGGCCTCCGCGCTCGCCCGCACGCCGAGCGTGCGCATCATCCGGTCGATCCCCAGCGCCGCCGGCCCGGTGATCTCCGATAAATCACCGGCCGCGGCGCGGCGCATCAGGTCCATCTGGAACAGCCGCTCGCGCGCATGCAGGAACCCGAGCGCCGCGGCGGCGTCGAGGCGGTTCTGGGCGCGAATACGCGGGATTCCGTCGGCGTCGATCGTCACGTCGACCGGCGCCGTCAGGCCGGGGATCGCCGCATCCAGATCGCCGCGCGGCAGCGTCGCCCAGATCAGACCGCCCACCCCCGCAACGGCGATGGCGGCTACCCCGATGACGGCGATGGCGGTCCAGACGAGGATACGGCGGATGCGGCGCATGCGAAGCAAGTAGCGATGCCGAGCGGGGGCGGGAAGGGAATTGCAGACCGACAGGCGTGCCCGACCGTCCCGGTAGTGGCTGCCTAGACTTCCGCCGCCTCCACGACCGCCACATCGAGCAGCCGCTCGATGACCTCAGGCTCCTGCGCGCCCGCGATGGCGTGCCGGCCGCCGATGACGAAGCACGGGACGCCGTTGATGCCGAGCCGATGCGCGCGGAGATTCTCCCCATGCACCGCGTCGACCTCGGCGTCGCTCAGCAGGAAGCGCTGCGCTTCCGTGCCGCTCAATCCGGATGCGACTGCCACGGCGACCAGGACGTTGCGATCGCCTATGTCCCGCCCATCCGTGAAGTGGGCGGAAAACAGCGCCTCCACCATTTCCGCGCCAAGCCCGAACATTCCCGCCCAGCGAACCAGCCGGTGCGCGTCCACCGAGGAGGGCGTGCGGTTGATGCGGTCGAAGCGGAACAGCACGCCCTCCGCGCGGCCGATCTCCGCGATCGAGGCGTAAAGCCGTCGCGCCCGTTCCTCGCCGCCGAACTTGCGCACGACGTAGTCGCCCCGCGGCATGCCGGCGCGCGGCATGTCCGGGTTCAGCAGGAACGGACGCCACGTGAGCTCGAAGCTCAGGTCCGGCCGGCGGCGCAGGGTTCGCAACAGCCGACGCAGCCCCAGGAAGCACCAGGGACAGACCAGATCGTGCACCACCTCGATCAACAGGCGTGCCTTGGGGGGTGCGAGAGCGTTCACTTGCGTCGGAAGAACCGCGTGTCAGACCCCAATATCACGTCTTGGCGTCAGGCCGCGCAAGCCCATAACCCGTTTTGTCAAGCCTCGCCGTACAGTGAAATCAGCGGATCGAGCCGGAATTCCTGGACGAGGTAGTCGATCACCGCTCGCGTGCGCGGCGGCAGGAAGCGGCGTGACGGGTAGACCGCGGAGATCGGCGAGGCACGCGGCTTCCAGTCGCTCAGCAGCGGCTTGACCACGCCTTCGCGGATCGGTTCGCGAAGCATCCAAAGTGGCACCTGTGCGATACCCTGGCCGGCGATGACGGCCGCGAGGATAGCCTCGACGCTGTTGGCGCGCAGCCGGCCGCCGACTTGGACCACGATCGGGCCGTCGGGGCCGGTAAAGCTCCACTCGCCCGGGCGTTGCCGGCGCGTCATGATGAGACACGCGTGACTGGCAAGCTCGCGCGGGTGCGTCGGCTCGCCATGCTCGGCCAAGTATTCCGTGGACGCGACGGGGAGGGAAATGGTCGAGCCGATGCGGCGCGCCACCAAGGTGCTGTCCGCGACGTCGCCCACCCGTATCGTGATGTCGAGCCGCTCCTGGATCATGTCGACGACGTCGTCGCTGGCCACGATCTCGACGGACAGCTCGGGATAGCGGTCCAGGAGGCGGCCGATATGCGGGACAATGTAGGTCCGGCCGAAGATCGCCGGACAGCCGAGCCGGACGAGCCCGGACGGCGATTGCCGCCGCCGGCTGATCGCCGCCTCCGTCTCGTCTACCGCCTCCAACACGGCGCGCGCCCGCGCGACGAAATCCCGCCCATCCTCGGTGAGCGTGAGGCGGCGCGTGCTGCGCTGGAGAAGCCGGACGCCGAGATGGGTCTCCAATGCCCCGATCTGACGCGAGATCGCCGGCTGCGTCGCGCCGATCTCGCGCGCGACACTCGAAAAGCTTCCCGTTTCGGAAATCCGGACGAAGGTGCGGAACGCAGCGAGAAGATCCACCGCCCAAACTTTCTGTTATGGATCGTATCCGTCCTATGCAGATTGTATGTGAACCTGACGGCGGCAATCTGCGTCAATCATCCACTGGGATATGGAGGAGTTCATGGGCTCGCTGGCCAAAGAGCTCGACATGTTCGCCGAGGCGCTGATCGACCGCACCTGCATGAGCAATGCCAGCATCCTGCGGAAGATCGCCGCTGCGGCAGAGGCGCGCGAGGCGGATTTCCAGCCGGTCCGCGCCGGCGACAGCGCGCCCGATTTCACACTCCCCGATACCGCCGGCCATCGCGTGACGCTTTCCGAGCGGCTCGCACATGGACCGGTCGTGCTGACATTCATCCAGGGCGGTTGGAATCCGTTCTGCGAGATTACCCTCCGCGCATATGAGGCGATTCGGCCCGCGCTCCGGCGGGCTGGCGCCGACGTGCTCGCGATTTCGCCTCAGGCCAAGGAGGAGAATCGCATGGCCGTCGAGTCCAATTGGCTCTCGCTGCCGCTGCTTTCCGATTTCGGCAGCGCGGTCGCGCGCACCTACGGGCTGATGCGTCCGCTCGACGAAGATAAGCGCGCGATGATGATCAGGCTCGGTCATGACGTGCCGCGCCTGAACGGCACCGTTGAGTGGGAGCTTCCCTTGACGGCCACGTACGTGATCGCCCCGGACAGCCGCGTCGTCCGGGCACATCTGGATCCGCGCGTTATGCGGCGCATGGAGCCTGCCGATGCGCTCGCCGCCGTCCGCGCACTGAAGGTGACGGCGTCGGGCTGAGCCTGCGCCTGACGACACCTCCCTGAAACGAACAGGCCACCACGGCGTTTGCCTGCATTCAGCCCGGTGGTCGGTCACGTGTCAGAATCAGCGAACAGCCCCGGCGCCGTGCCGCTGGACCTGCCGGATGGCGACCTTGGCCCCGCGGTTATCCCGCCCGCCGAGCTGCCAGGCCTGACCGGCTTGCTAACGCTTGCCGTCGGCGTCGTGATCGTCGCCGGCCTCTATTTCGCGCGCGAAGTCCTGATCCCGATCACCGTGGCGGTGCTGCTCAGCTTTTTGCTGGCTCCCCTCGTCAACCTACTGCGCCGGGTTCATCTCGGCCGCGTGCCGGCCGCGCTGATCGCCGTCCTCCTCGGTCTCGGCGTGATGCTCGCCATCGGCGGCCTGATCGGGACTCAGATCGCCGACCTTGCCGGGCAGGTGCCGCGCTACCAGTACACGATCGAGCGCAAGATCGACATGGTCCGAAGCCTGACGATCGGCCGCATCGACGCGATCTCGCGCCGCCTCGGCGCCCAGTTCCAGCAGGCCGCTCCGCCTGCCGCTGCGCCTCCCGCTCCTACGTCGGAGACCGCGAAGGCGCCGCCGCCCATGCCCGTGGAAGTCCACCAACCGACGCCCTCGCCGCTCGAAGTGGCGGAAAGCGTCCTGATGCCGGTGGTCAACCCCCTGGCAACCGCTGGCATCGTGTTCATCGTGACGATCTTCATCCTGCTGCAGCGCGAGGATCTGCGCGACCGGCTGATCCGGCTGTTCGGTTCCGCGGACCTGCACCGAACCACCGTCGCGATGGACGACGCGGCGCGGCGGCTGAGCCGCTATTTTCTGACCCAGCTCGCGATCAATGCCGGGTTCGGCGTCGTCATCGCGATTGGGCTGACCGTCATCGGCGTCCCCAGCCCGATCCTCTGGGGCATCGTGACGGCGCTCATGCGGTTCCTGCCGTATATCGGCGTGCCGCTCGCCGCGCTGATGCCCGTCGCGCTCTCCGCAGCCGTCGATCCCGGCTGGTCGATGGCGATCACGACGGCCGCGCTCTATTTGGTCGCGGATCTCGTGACCGGACAGGCGGTCGAGCCGATGATGTACAGCCGCAGTACCGGCCTCTCACCGGTCTCGGTCGTCATCGCCGCCACGTTCTGGACCTGGCTGTGGGGACCGATCGGCCTGATCCTCTCGACCCCGCTCACGCTTTGCGTCGTCGTGCTGGGGCGCCACGTGCAGCGGCTCGAGTTCCTCGACGTGCTGTTCGGCGACCAGCCGGCGCTGACGCCGGTGGAAAGCTTCTATCAGCGCATGCTGGCCGGCGATCCGGACGAGGCGGCGGAGCAGGCGGAGCTGCTCCTCAAAGGCCGTGCACTCTCGTCCTATTACGACGAGGTCGCTATGAAGGGCTTGCAGCTTGCCGCCTACGATGCGGCACGCGGCGTGCTCGGCGCGGACCGGCTCGCGCAGATCAGGCGCGCGATGCTGGCGCTGTTCGAGGATCTGGACAGCCACGACGACGAGGATCCCGAGCGAGAGCCCAAGGAGGCCGACAACGCCCCGGTCGCTCCGTCGCGCGCGCAACAGGACCTGCCGCGTCAGGACGCACCCCAAGGTTCCGCGGCGGATCACAGCGACTTGAAGGATGAGTGGCGGGGCGAATCGTCCGTCCTCTGCGTGGCCGGCCGCGGCCCGCTCGACGATGGCGCGGCGATCATGCTGCGGCAGTTGCTGCAAAAGCATGGAATCGGCGCGCGCGTGGTGCCCCACGACGCGGTCGCGCGCGGACGCGTCGCGCAGCTCGACACGCGCGGCGTGGCGATGGTGTGCGTGACCTACCTGGAGATCAGCGGCAGCCCCGCGCACGTGCGCTATCTGCTACGGCGCTTGCGCCAACAGGTGCCGGGGCGGCCGATGCTGGTCGGGTTCTGGCCGGCGGACGACGTGTTGCTGCGCGACGAGGGACTACGCGGCTCGGTGGGCGCTGACTACTGCGTGACATCGCTCCACGATGCAGTCGAGGCGTGCCTCGAAGCGGCGCACCATGCAACGCAGGCGGCGGCAGCGCCTGTCGCGGCCGAATAACCCAATTGTTTCCTGAGATCATCCACCTTCGTTCCGCAAGCCTGCGGTCTGAGACGAGCTACTTCGGCGAGGGACGGTCAGGTAAACCTTGCTGCGTGTGATGAGACGGCGGCCATCCCAGAACAGCTCGTCGGGGCCGTTGATC
>DATAPS010000601.1:0-5030 GCA_036265085.1 Acetobacteraceae bacterium
ACCGGGGAGCTTCACTCCGGGCCCTGGCCTGACGACCCTGCACGCGCCGGGGCTGCCACCGTTCGGCCCACTGATCTGCTACGAGGTGATCTTTCCCGGGCAGGTCGTTGATCGCCGCGACCGTCCGGACTGGCTGGTCAACATCACCAATGATGCCTGGTTCGGCAATTCTTCCGGCCCGCGCCAGCACCTCGCCGCGGCGCGCATGCGCGCGGTCGAGGAGGGCTTGCCTCTGATGCGCGCCGCCAATACCGGAATCTCGGTCGGTTTCGACGCATATGGGCACGAGGAAGGCCGAATCGGAATGGGCGTCGCGGCCGCGATCACTGTTCCGTTGACCGGCGCGCTCCCGCCGACGCCGTTCGCCCGCTTTGGGTTGCTCGTTCCGGCCGCGCTGGGGGTGATCGCGCTGAGCGCGGGTTTGGCCGGTGGCCGGCGTCGCCTCGCAAAACCCGCGTGACAAGTACTTTTTTGAGAGTGCCGTTCACGGGTTGCCAACAACCATTGACGATTTCCGGTTGTGGCCTTAGCCTCGTCATCAACCCGGTCTGTCCGGCCCCATCATGCGGTCAGAGGCGCTGCCGTGTCCCATTCAGGGCTTTCCCAAGGAACTGGCGTGGACGATGGATCGGATCGTGCCGACAGAGAGTCGCGCCCGAGTCCCATCGACGTTCATGTTGGCTCGCGCATCCGTCTGCGCCGAACGCTTATGGGAATGTCCCAGGAGAAGCTCGGGGAAGCGCTTGGGCTGACTTTCCAGCAGGTGCAGAAGTACGAGCGCGGCGTGAACCGAGTCGGGGCCTCGCGGCTGTTCGATCTTTCCCGCGTGCTCGACGTGCCGATCAGCTTTTTTTTCGACGACATGCCGGAAACGCTTGCGGCCACCTATTCGGGCGGTCCGTCCGGCGTTCGCCCGACGCGGCAGACCGGTTTCGGCGATCAGCAGGACAGCTTCGGTGACGACGCGCTAAACCGTCGCGAGACGCTGGAGTTGGTGCGTGCCTATTACCGGATTACCGACGCGGCTATCCGCAAGCGGGTGTTCGAGCTGATAAAGTCGCTCGTGCCCGAACCGAGCTAGCGCCCGCGCCTATTCCGAGTAGCGCTGCTCCGTCCACGGGTCGCCGCGGTCGTGGTAGCCGCGTTGCTCCCAAAAGCTTGGTCGGTCCTCCGTCAGCACCTCGATCCTGTGCAGCCACTTCGCACTCTTCCAGAAGTAGAGATGCGGCACGACCGCCCGCACCGGCTCTCCATGCTCTGCCGACAACGGCCGCCCGTTCCAGCGGTGGGCGAGCATCGCGTCCTCAGCCGCGAAATCCTCCAGCGGCAGGTTGGTCGTGTACCCGTCATACGAGTGCAGCACCACGAACCGCGCCTCCGGCTCCGGCTGGACCATCGCCAACACGTCCCGAGTCGCCACTCCTTCCCATTCGTTGTCGAGCCGCGACCACGTCGTCACGCAATGGATGTCGCTCAATTCCTGCCGCTGCGGCAGCGCCGTGAACGCCTGCCAATCCCAGGCGACAGGCTCCGCCACCGCGCCGGAAACGCGCAGCTCCCACTCCGCCGGATCGATCTTCGGCTGAACGCCGAGGTCCAGCACCGGCCAGTCCCGTACCAGGTGTTGACCCGGCGGTATTCGGTCCTCCCCCTGCCGCGCCCTCAGTCCGGTGAGGAACCGCCCTTCCCGCGCCCACCGCTCCTTCGTCCGCGTCAGCTTGCTCGGATCCGGCAATTCGCTCACGCCGCAACGGCCCGCGCGCCCGAAGCCGGCGCGAGCCCGCCCAAGATTCCGTAGGATCGCAGCCGCGCGCCCTGATCGAAAATCGCTCCCGCAGCCATCAGCTCGTCTGCCCCGGTCTCGGCCACGAACCGCTCGAGCCCGCTCCGCACCGTCTCCGCCGAACCGACGAACGCGCACGTCAGCATTCGGCTCGCCTGCGCCTTCTCGTGCGGCGCCCAATATTGGTCGATGTCGTCGATCGGCGGCGGCAACTGGCCGCGCGCCCCGCGCAGCATGTTGGTGAAGCTCTGCTGCACGGATGTGAACAGAAACCGCGCCGCCGCGTCCGTCTCCGCCGCGATCACGTTGCAGCCCACCATCGCATATGGTCGGGCCAATTGCGCCGACGGGCGGAACCCCTCGCGGTAGGTGTGCAGCGCCGGCAAGAGCGCATCCGGTGCGAAATGCGAGGCGAACGCGAAGGGTAGCCCGAGCGCCGCCGCGAGTTGCGCCCCGAACAGGCTTGAGCCGAGGATCCACAGCGGCACGTTCGTGCCCGCTCCCGGAACGGCCCGGATACGCTGGCCCTCCTGGACCGGCCCCAACAGCGCCTGCAGCTCGAGCACGTCCTGCGGGAACCGGTCGGACGCCGCCGGGTCGCGCCGCAGCGCCATCCAGGTCCGCTGGTCCGTCCCCGGCGCCCGCCCCAGCCCGAGATCGATCCGTCCCGGATAAAGCTCGGCCAGGGTCCCAAACTGCTCGGCGATCACCAGCGGCGAATGGTTCGGGAGCATGATCCCACCCGCGCCAACCCGGATCGTGCCCGTACCCTCCGCGACGTAGCCGATCGCCACCGCAGTCGCCGCACTCGCGATTCCGGTCATGTTGTGGTGCTCCGCCAGCCAGAACCGCCGGTAGCCCCACCGCTCCGCATGCTGCGCCAGTTCGCGCGAACGCCGCAGCGCATCGGCGGGCGTGGCGCCTAGTGGGATCGGGGCCAGGTCGAGGATCGAGATCGCCGGCATCGGGACACCTCCTGCTCCCGGCGATGTCGGGGCGCGCGCGCTGCGGCGCAACCCGCCGCCCTGTCAGTCCGCTGCGGCTGGCTGCGATTGTTCCTGCGGCGTGCGGCGGACCCGCAGCCGCCTGATCCGCCGGGCGTCTGCGTCGAGGACGCGGAACTCGAAGCCTGACGGATGCCCGATCACCTCGCCGCGCGCGGGCACGCGGCCCGCCATCGTGAAAACCAGGCCGCCGACGGTGTCGATGTCGGCATCGCGCTCGTCCTCGGTCAGCACGGTGCCGACCCGCTGCTCGAAATCCTCCACCGGTAGCCGTGCGTCGAGGTCGAGCGAGCCATCGCCGCGCTCCGTCACCATCAGCCCTTGCACCTCGTCGTGCTCGTCGGAGATGTCGCCGACGATCGTCTCGACGAGGTCCTCGATCGTGACGAGACCGTCGATGCCGCCGTATTCGTCGACGACCAGGGCGAGATGCATCCGCGCTTGCCGCATCTGCAGGAGCAGATCCAGCACGGGAAGCTGCGGGGCCACGAACAGGGGACGGCGGAGTACCGCTTCGAGCTGGAACGACTCCGCACGGCCGACATAGGCGAACACGTCCTTGATGTGGACCATTCCCACGATGTCGTCGAGTTGCTCGCGATAGACCGGCAGACGCGAGTGTCCCTCGCGTCGGATCTGCGCCAGCGCCTCGTCGAGCGACACGTCGAGCCGCATCGCAACGATGTCGGCGCGCGGTACCATTACGTCGTCCGCGGTGGTCCCGCGCAGGCGCAGGACGTTGGCGATGAGCGCGCGCTCCTGCCGATCGAGCTCGGGGGCAACGCCTGGCACGTGCGGCGCGTCGGCCGCTTCCTGCACCAGTTCGGCAATCGATTCGCGCAAGCTCGGCTCGCCGCCGCGCATGCCGAGCAGGCTGCGCAGCCGCGTGATCGCGTTCGGGCGGCTGGGGCCGCTCATGCCGGCCGCCATGGGTTCGGCAGGCCGAGTCGGCGCAGGATGCGCGCCTCCGCCATCTCCATGCGCCGGGCGTCACCCGGGTGGTGGTGGTCGTGGCCCTGCAGGTGCAGGGCGCCGTGGACGACGAGATGGGCGAGGTGATGCGCTGGCCGGCGCCGGGCGGCCGCGGCTTCGCGGCGGATGACGCCGTGCGCGAGGATCACCTCGCCTCCTGTCTCGAACGTCAGCACGTTGGTCGGCTTGTTGCGGCCGCGATGGCGGCTGTTGAGCTGCTTGACGGTCCGGTCGGACGTCAGCACGACGCTCCCGGCGCCACCCGCGGCGCGTGCGGCACGGCGCGCAACCGCGACCGCGTTCGGTACCGTGCGGCGCCAGGCCGGGTCGTCGATCGTGACGAGCGGGGCGGCGATGCCGCCGCCCGGGTCTCCGACTCCCCCCGCACCCGGGAGGAACCGACTATGGTCCGACGGCATCGCTATTTGCCCGCGGCCTCCGCCGTCGCCGGACGGCCCCGCCGCGCGCTGGTTTCCTTCTCCGCGGTCGCGCGTTGCTCGTAGGCATCGACAATGCGCGCCACCAGCGGGTGGCGCACCACGTCGCGCTTGTCGAACCGGCAGACGCCGATGCCCTGCACGCCTTCGAGCGTGTCCAGCGCGTCCCTCAGGCCCGAGCGGGTGCCAGGCGGCAGGTCGATCTGGCTGAGGTCTCCGGTGATGACCATGCGCGTCCCCTCGCCCATGCGGGTGAGGAACATCTTCATCTGCACCGCCGTCGTGTTCTGCGCCTCATCGAGGATGACGAAGGCGTGCGCGAGTGTTCGCCCGCGCATGAAGGCGAGCGGTGCCACCTCGATCTCGCCGCGCTCCATGCGCTTCGCCACCTGTTCGCCGGGCATCATGTCGTGCAGCGCGTCGTAAAGCGGGCGGAGATAGGGATCTACCTTGTCCTTGAGATCGCCCGGCAGGAAGCCGAGCCGCTCGCCCGCCTCCACCGCCGGGCGGGAGAGCACGATGCGGTCCACCTTCCCGTTCTGGAGCATGGCGACCGCCTGGGCGACGGCGAGATAGGTCTTGCCGGTGCCCGCGGGGCCGACGCCGAACACCATCTCGTGCCGGGCGAGCATGTCCATATACACGGCTTGCCCGGTGCTGCGCGGCCCGACGGCGCCGCGGCGCGTGCGGATCGCGGGCAGGTCGGAAAGCGGCAGGCGCGGGTCGTCGAGTTCGGACATGCGGATCGCCGCGTCGACATCGCTCGCCGTCACCGTCTCGCCGCGCTCGAGCCGCTTGTAGAGGCCGGTGAGCGCGCCTTGCGCCGCGTCGACT
>DATAPS010000602.1:0-2618 GCA_036265085.1 Acetobacteraceae bacterium
CCCGGCCCTTGTCGTCATGCTCGATCCGGATGGCCATGCTGTCCGGCCGCACTTCGAGATTGCCGGTCGCCTCGCCCTTCGGAAGTTCTGTGTACAGCGTCGACCATTTCGCGCCGGATTTGCAGCCCTGGAAGCAGAAGCCGATCTGCTGGCACGAGCCGCGGCCGTCGCGCGGCTCGCTGTTGATCGCCATGCGGCCGGTGTGGACTTCCTTGTAGCCAAGCTTGCGCGCGCCCGCGTCCAGCACCTTGAAGTTGTTGTTGCCGGGCAGGCCGGGAACCCCGTTCGTCCGCGTCACGCCCATCTTGTCTTCGGCCCTCGCGTACCACGGCTCCATCTCGCCGAGCGTGATCGGCCAGTCGTGCAGGTTGGCGCCGGCAACGTCGCCATAGGTCGAGCGCGCCTGGAACTCATGCGGCTCGAAGCGAAGCGACGCGCCGGCCCAGTGGGTCGTCGATCCGCCGACCGATTTCACGATCCATGCCGGCAGATTCGGGAAGTCGCGCGCCACGCGCCAGTTGCCCGACGTCGTGCGCATGTCGGTCCAGGCGAGTTGCGCGAAGCTCGCCCATTCGTCGTTGATGAAATCCGGGATCTCGTGCCGCGATCCGGCTTCGAGGATCACGACCTTGATGCCCTTCTGCGCGAGCTCATTGCCGAGCGTGCCTCCGCCCGCGCCGGAGCCCACGATGACGACGACGCTATCGTCGTTCTTGTCGAAACTTGCCATGTCGGTTCCCCCCGCCTCAGGATTGCGGCAGCCAGTCGACGTCGTTGAACCCGCGATGGATGTATCCGCCCTTGTCGGCAGAGGCTCCCTCGTAGCCGAACTTCGGCCACAGATCGTGCTGGTTGTACAACGACACCACGAGATCACCTTGGATCTTGCGGAAGAACGGTGTGGGCTCGTGGTCTTGCAGCAGGGCGACGCGCTGCTCCTCCCAGGGCGTGCCGAGATAGCTCTTCGTGCCGAACTTCGCGCCCGCGGCGACATCGAGCATCTTCACGCCATCTTCGATCAGCGCCTTGATCGCAGGATCGTTCGCGGCCTTGCCGTCCCACGGCGAGACCGCAATGATATAGTACTGATCGACGAGATGATCGTGCGGGTAGATGTCCCGCGCCATCAGCACCAGCGTGGCCATGGTCGCGGGCTTCAGCGCCTTGGCTTCCTGCGCCCACACCGCGGTCGGACTGATCGTCGTGCCGGTTGCCATCAGGGCGGCGGCGGGCACGGCCGCCGCTGTGGTGCGCAGCACGCCGCGGCGCGTGAACTTCGTGCGTGGATCGACGGTTCTCATGTTCGTTTCTCCCTATATTCGAACGGCGTTGACGTCAGCCGTAGCGCCCGCGCTTTTGCAGCACCTCGATGCGGTAGCCATCGGGATCCTGGAGGAAGAAGAAGCGGGCGAGCGGGGTGCCGTTGTGCTCCATGTCGTGCATCGGCCCGGGTGCCAAACCAGCTTTCTCCATCCGCGCATGCTCGGCGGCGAGGTCGTCGACCGCGACAGCGATGTGGCCATAGCCGTCACCGAGCGCGTACGGCTCGTTGCGGTCGTGGTTGATGGTGAGCTCGAGCTCGAACGGCGAGGTCGGGCTGCGCAGATACACCAGTGTGAAGGTGTCGAAGGCGAAGCGGTCCGCCGGTTCGAGGCCGAGCGCGTCGCGGTAGAACGCGGTCGACCGCGCTTCGTCGCGCACGCGGACCATCGAGTGGATCGGCGTGGCGGCCATCAGCCCTGCTCCCTGAGATAGGCGATGATGCGGCGGCGTACGTCCGGATTCGCTTGGCGATAGACCATGATCGATCCGGGAAACATTGCCTGCGGGTTGGTCAGGTACTTGTCGAGATCCCCGTCGTCCCACACGAAGTTCGCGGTGCCGTAGCCCGCCGTGTAGTGGAACCCCGGAACCGATCCGGGCTTGCGCCCGACCACGCCCTCGAGCAGGGGGCCTTGACGCGGCGGATCGGCGGGGTCGAGCGCGTGGCAGGTGGCGCACTGGTTGCGGAACAGCGTGCCGCCATCCTGTGCGGCGGGCGCCGTGGGGATCGGTATCTGCCCCCACGCCGTCGCGCCGGTGAGGATGACTCCGGCCGACACGAGGAATGTCCGTCGCAAACTGTCTCCCCCAAACTTTTGTGACGACGCTAACGGGGGGTCGGCCGGGGCGGGTAGTATCCGGCTGCTACATCGCGTTTTCCGTCCGACGGGCCCGCCGCGCGGCGATCTCGGCTTCGTGGAGATCCGGACGCCGGAGATACTGAAGACAGGTCACTCGCAGGAGCGACGCGAAATTGGGTACCTCGCCATCGCGCTCCTGAATCTCGTCATGGAGGGTGGTGACGAAGCGCGCCGTGGAGATGTCCTCGCGGCCGGCGATATGGTCGATGGTCGCCCAGAACGAACGCTCCAGCCGGACGGACGTCACATGTCCGTGGAGCCGGATGGTCCGGGTTTCAACCTCGTATTCCGACGGATCGACCGCGAGAAAGAGCCCGCACATACCAACCTCCCCGTTGCCGATGTCCGAGCCGGTTGCCCCGGCCTGCTCTTGCCCCTAAGCATAGCCCTGCACGTTACGAGCACCAGAGCGGCGTCGGGACGGATCGTCCCGAC